>JAYWHF010000317.1:0-26746 GCA_043777855.1 Gammaproteobacteria bacterium
GCAAGAGGCGCGTATTAAACCCGCTTGGATGTTTTGAGTCAATACCGATCACAAAGAAATTCCTTTTTTATCAATAACTAGGCAGCAACTTAAGGCGGCGCTCCAATGCAGGCGCCTGCATTTAATGGCCAGATTTTACCGGTGGAACATAACCATCCGCTTGGTCGTAACCGTCACCTGATAGAAATTTTGTCATTTGGTCGGCCAAATATGCGCGCGCCCCTAAATCCATCATATTCAAACGCTTTTCATTGATGAGCATGGTTTGGTGTGCCATCCACTCTTGCCAGGCTTTCTTGGAGATATTGTTGTAAATATCCTGCCCTTTCGCGCCGGGATAGGGAGGTGCATCGACACCTTCGAGATCTTGTTGATATTTGCGACAAAACACTATTCGCGTCATTAGGCTACCTTTACGTTGATCATTTATTACGATTGGAAGCCTTGTGAGCTTTGATAGTTATGGCATCTGGGGGATCAAGCAACGCCAACTTTTCTAACAGTATCTTAACCGGCGCTGCCAACCCGAGCGCCAAGGGCTGACGCAAATTGTACCAGTGATTGTCACCACGGCTGATAGTGTGTGCCGCTTGGCAGAGCTGCACAAGTACCGGGGTAATATCGAGATGATAGTGACTGAACGTATGGCGATAAGTCTTCCAGACCTCTTCCGCCAGAAGGTCACCGAAGTGCTCAACCGCATAGTGTTTAGCGTTCTCCTCAGAATTCAGTTCTGGGAAACTCCATAAGCCACCCCAAATACCTTGTGGCGGGCGCTGCTGTAAAAGCACCTCGCCGGCGGGATTACGGAGCATTAAGAGTTGTACAGCTTTCACCGGCAATATTTTTTTGGGCTTTTTACCGGGGTAGCGAGTTTGCTGCCGCTGAGCAAAAGCAATGCAACCCGATTGGAGCGGGCAACGCTCACACGAAGGCTTAGTGCGCGTACAAAGTGTCGCCCCCATATCCATCATGGCTTGAGCGTAGTCGTTGCAGCGTTTTGTCGGCGTAAGTTGTTCCGCCATTTTCCACAGCTGATTGAGCGTCTCGGTTTGCCCAGGCCACCCATCAACGGCGCCGTAACGCGCGAGAACTCGCTTCACATTGCCATCTAAGATCGCCGCGCGCTTCTGAAAGGCAATACTTACAATAGCACCCGCCGTTGAACGGCCAATACCCGGCAGATCACTCAGCGCTGAAACCGTGCAAGGAAACTCTCCACCGTGTTGCACGACAAGTGTTTGCGCGCAGCGATGTAAATTGCGCGCCCGCGCGTAATAACCCAACCCTGTCCACAGATGTAAAACTTGGTCGATAGGCGCCGCTGCAAGGCTGTGTACGTTAGGAAATTGCGCTATAAAGCGCTCGAAATAAGGGACGACCGTTGCCACTTGAGTTTGTTGTAGCATTATTTCTGACAACCAAACGCGATACGGGTTTATATTCTGTTGCCACGGTAAATGTTTACGGCCGTTTTTATCAAACCACGCTAAAACTAATGTTGAAAATTTTTTATTTGTCATTTTTTTGAATAAATTCTTAAGCAGGTTTTTGGCCTTTTCAGTAGTTTCTTCGCTACCTACTAACTGGTCACTTGTAAAGAATACTCTTCACTTTAAAACGCGCCGTAAATACTTCCGTGTAGGCTCGAATCGGCATCCATGCCTCATACGGTTTTAAAGTGAAGAATATTCTTTATTTGTGCCCTGCTAGTAATTTTCTATCTAACTTCTTTTTTAGCCCAGTTTTTTAGTTCAGCTTTTTTAGCTTAGCTTTTTGGCGTCGATTTTCTCTGCGTGCTTCTCACACAATTTTTACTCAGTGTAATCTTGGGTGAATAATTGAGCCACCAATTTTTAAGGCCGTCTTCACAAAAAAGTTCTCCGAGTTTAACCGTGCGGCAGTTTACTGCAAAGCCCATCACTAGCGAATCAACAATACAACCTGCTACAACCCTGTGCGTGTTTGAATCGACGTCAATTCCTGTCGACAACGGAATTCAACTGGCAGTTGTTCTTCTCGCTCGTTAGAATACCAACCTCCTCTACCCCCCACTCCTTAGCCAAACAACATTGAGGCCACTCATGGGCAACAAAACTGCACTCTACAGCACACATCAAGCGCTGAACGGAAAGCTTGTCGATTTCGGCGGTTGGGATATGCCCTTACACTACGGTTCGCAAATTGAGGAGCACCATAAAGTACGGCAGTCTGCAGGCATGTTTGATGTTTCACATATGACGGTGGTAGACGTTCACGGTGCAGACGCAAAAACCTATTTGCAATACCTGCTCGCCAACGATGTTAGCAAAATTGAATCACTCCTAGGCAAAGCGGTGTACAGCGGTATGCTAAACCCCCAAGGCGGCGTTATTGACGACCTTATTGTGTACAACATGAACGGTTGGTTTAGAACGGTGGTCAACTGTGGTACGCGCGCGAAAGATTTAGCGTGGATGAATAAAATTGCCGCTGATTTTGCGGTAACACTCACCGAGCGTGAAGATCTTGCGATGATTGCCGTTCAAGGGCCCACCGCCATCGCCTGCACCAAAACAGTTGTCGACCAAGCAAAAAATGCCCTCATCGAAAGCCTTGCAGTATTTCAGGGTTTAGAAAGCGATGGCTGGTTCTTCGCGCGCACCGGCTACACGGGTGAAGACGGCCTTGAAATCATGCTACCTAACAACCAAGCCGTAGATTTTTGGAACCAACTCTTGGCCGCCGGCGTTGCGCCTTGCGGTTTGGGCGCGCGCGACACCTTGCGCTTAGAAGCTGGTATGAATTTGTACGGCCATGAAATGGATGACAGCATTTCTCCCCTAGCCGCAAATATGGGCTGGACTATTGCATGGCAACCGGGCGACAGAAGTTTTGTAGGCCGAAGCGTTATTGAGGCCGAAAAAAACTCTGGCGTTAAGCAAAAATTAGTGGGTTTAGTCTTACGCGAGCGCGGCGTTTTACGCGCCGAACAAATAGTATCGATCGCCGGATGCGATGAAAAAGGCGTTATCACCAGCGGGACTTTTTCACCCACTTTGGGCTATTCTATCGCACTAGCAAGAATTCCCGCGGTAGCACTCACAACGCCGAATCAGCCGTGCTACGTAGACCTGCGCGGCAAGCCAGTTTTGGTTGAAATTGTTGCGCCCAATTTTGTGCGCAACGGCAAACAAATTTTTTAACACTTTAATTAATTGAACAAAGGAAAACACCATGAGCGAAATCCGCAAAGAACTTAAATACCTCAGCAGCCACGAGTGGGCACGGCTTGAAGAAGATGGCACCGTCACTATCGGCATCACCGAACATGCTCAAGATGCATTAGGCGATGTAGTTTTTGTAGAGACACCCGAAGTCGGCAGCAAAGTCAGTGTCGGCGAAGAAGCCGGGGTAGTCGAATCCGTTAAAGCTGCGTCAGATATCTACACACTTGTTAGTGGTACCGTGATTGCCGTTAACGAAGTTTTGCAAGAAGCCCCAGAAACCGTTAACAGCTCTCCCTACGATGATGGCTGGTTCTTCCGGGTTCGACCTGATGACCTAGATGAACTCGATGAAGCACTCAGCGCCGATGAATATCGCGAGCTGCTTGAAAGCGAAGAATAATTAAACGCCGAAAAACCTATAGGTGATCGCGCAAAAAAAACGAGCCACTAGGCTCGTTTTTTTAAAACTGCGTTACTGCGGCAAGAAATCAAAGGAGTAATTCAAGGTTGTGCGCGTAACATTGGATGATGAGAACGTAATTAACTTAATCCGTTGAAGTAGTTTTACCTCAAGCTCCGCATCCTTTAATTCGCTCGAAACGATAGTGGCATCCATCACTTGGCCACTGGGATCAATAACAATTTTTACCACCACTTTTCCTTGTAACGCGGCATTTGCACGCAACGCACGATTGTAAATATTGAAGATGGCGCCCTTATGTTGCTCCATAACTTTGCGCACCTCTTCTTCACTGCGCGCCGCGCCGCCAGCGCCATCACTATTCCCGTTGCCTACACCGTTTCCAGCTCCACTTCCTGCGGCCGCTTTTTTTGTGGCTTCAGCTAAACCACTGGTAACTTTCGTTGTTTGACGGCCACCTAGCGCAACGCCACCCGTATCGTGACTTGCATAGGCTCCAACATTTATGCCACCACTGCCACGCGTAACACCACTGTTAATCATTGAGCGATCCACTTGTGTTGCTTGACCCGCGCCATTTGAAACCGTGGTTGATGCAGTTTCAACTGCAGTGGTTTGCAGCGTTTCGCGCATTTCCATTAAGTCGTCTTTGAACTGCATGATGCCGCTATTAGCCGCTTTTTCACGCGCTTGGGTCACGGCAACATCGCTCGCCTTGCCGCTATTTTTAACGGGCTGCTCGCTCGCTTTTATCGGTGTTTTCTCAGCAGGCCTTTCGACTATTTTTTTCTCTTCGGGCTTTTTCTCTTCAGGTTTTTTTTCTTCGGCTTTTACGTCTTCAGGTTTTTTTTCTTCTACCTTCGCCGGCTCTATCGGCACTGGTGGCGGCAATTCTTGTTTTTCTAACATCATGCGCGCAAGTTGTGGCGGCAACTGCTCTCTCTCTGCACGCGTTTGCTCAGGCATTTGAATAATAGTAAGAGGAATGGCGACTAACAAATATACCGCGAAGAGAGTTTTAAGAATTTTCTTAAAGCGCTCTTCGTCGTTCGTCAAGGACCAAGGTAGTTGCACAGGTGAAAGCGCGTAGCTCGCCATCTTAGCCTCCCACTTTAACAGGTGTCTTGCCTTCGGCATGCATCACTGCCATGGCAATTTTCCGGTAGTCAGCCGCCACACAACTCGCCATGATTTTTTTCAGTTGTTCGTAAGGAATAGCCTTGTCACCCATGATGGTAATCGGGCGACCTTCAGTTTTTTCTGCATCCGGCAGCGGGGCAGATTTACTCGCTAAATATTTTAATTCAGCTTCCAGCGCATCAAATTTAACAGATGGGCTTGCCATCATGTCGCTGATACTGCCAACTCGATGGCCAGACACAATGACATCATTGGCATTGATCATGACCACTACGGTTTCACCGGGCGCGGTTTCTGATACTGAGCTTGGCAATATTAATGTTTTATCCGGCTGCAGCACTTCTACACTCGCGGAATAATTAATCATTAAGAAAAAAATAAGCAACGTAAAACAATCAATCAGTGGCACCAAATTAAGTTTAGGTACGACACTTAAGCGCATACGCTGCCTGACCAGACGTTTTGCACGCGAGGATTGCTTCATAGCTGCCCTCCTTCTGGGCTAATAGCCTGGGTTTGCTGACCAGCGGGAGGCGCATCGCCCAGCGATACTTCAGGAAACAATTCAGCATTGACAACCGACGTACCCACTACTGCTTTGTACGAGCGCATAGTGTCCATCACACTGACCAACGTTTGATACTCAGTATTTTTCTCCGAGAGCAAATAAATATCGCGCTTTTGAATTCCCTTATCGCTGAGCTGGCGTTTTATTTCTTGTAAATAACGTGTCAGTGTTTCGTAATCATATTTTCCCGTTGCCGTTTTCTCGATACGTTTTAAACGAATACCGGCGGGATAATTAATGTCAAAATAATCAGCGCGAACCACTAATTCTAATTGCGCAGGGGGATCTATCTGCTCACTATTATTCGCGGCAGGAATGTCAGGCAATTTTATATCGAGCACCGTGATGTGCGAGAGCACCATACCCATTAACAGCACAGGCACCAGCACCACCACCAGATTGATGAATGATGTAACATCGATGTCGGCAGCTTCACCGTGATGTTTTGATTGTCGGCGCATTTTTTACCTCGAACTCACCGTTATGTTGGGTGCAATAAACCCTACCCAATCTGCAAAAATGAACACATTTTATTGTTTGGCAGCACCCGCATCTGTGCGCTGTTGTTTCGCCAATGCATCCTGTGAGCTCGTCAAAATATTCAAACATTTTACGCCGGCCATTTCGAGACTATCGATGATTTGCATGGTGCGACTTTGGATCATTGAGTGACTGAGCAACAAGGGAATCGCCACGAACAAACCAAATGCCGTCGCATTCATCGCTACGGCAATACTGGCCGAAAGCAACGCCGCTTTTTCAGAAGGATCCGCATTAGCAACGGCACTAAAGGCATCACTCAAGCCGGCAATGGTTCCCAACAAACCCAGCAATGTTGCAACGTTCGCAAGCGTGGCGAGATACCCAGTACGACGCTCAAGACGAGGAACCGCTTCCATTACGCCCTCTTCCATTGCCGACTCGATATCTTCGCGGCGACTCGACTGAGCCATACGCAGCAAACCTGCGGTGATAATACGCGCAACCGGCGCCTCTGAGGTTCTCCCGGTATTTAACGCTCCTTGATAATCGCGCTTTTGCAGCATTGGCAAAATGCGCTCAAACATCTCGCGGTTCGCTTTTTTGGCAGAGGCCAAAAATATAAAGCGCTCCGCAACAATAGCAAAACCCACAATTAAAATAGCGCCAATCGGAAACATAAAAATGCCGCCATCTTGAAAAAATCGAACTGTTGTATCAATACTCATCGTCTCTACCCTCGTTAAAATTTATACATCTGTTAAATATTCGGCCATTGTGGAACAACACCGCTATTATTCTTCGCCCGCTGATTCTAATTCGCGGCGTAACTCTTCACGCTCAACATGACCAAACACAACTCTCTGTTCATTGCTGAGCGATTCAAAATCAACATCCTCAGGAGCAGGTGATTGCCAAGGCAAAATGTAAAGTACGCGTGGCTGCTCCTGATTTCCAGTTACCGTTGTTTGTAAATTGATAGTGGCTTCCTGCACCATTTTTTTGGAACCTTTATCTGTTGGTGATGTATTTTTAGTGGGCGAAGGTGCCATTACGGGAGCCGTTGCCGGAGCAATTTTTTCTACCGGAGAAACTATGTCCGCCTCAGGATTTTGCGCACTGACCACGTTGGATAAGCATAGCGCAAAAAAACCAACGCAAACTTGCTGACGCGAAATGGTATACCTCATTTTATTTCACCTCCGGCACTTGGTCAGCTTTAGTCGTTTCTTTTTCAGCGCTAGCACCACCACTCGCCCCGCCACCAACACGACGCTGTAAGTCCGCGACCCAGCTGTCCACTTGTTTATCCGGCGCTGAAAGCAATTGCTGGTAGGCTTGAAAGTGCGGCAGTGCTTGCTCAGGTTTGCCCATATAAAGTTCATACAAAATCGCAATATTTTTATGGCTTTCGGGATGAAAGGGCCAAACACTCAAGGCTTTTTGATAAAGGGTTTCAGCCGCCGCAAATTCGCCAGACTCACGCTTTAGTAACGCAAGCTGATTATAAGCATCTATATTTTTAGGGTTAACAGTAATCGCACGATTAAAAGCTTCTGCCGCTTTTGGTAAATCATTTTTAGCGCGATAGACAATACCCAAATTTAATTGCACGCCCGATAGAGTGGGATTCGCGACCGTTAAGGCTTGCAAGAGTGATTCAGCCTGAGGCCAGTTTTTTTGTTGCATCGCAGCAACAGCATCTCGAAAACTTATATCCACTTGCGAACTGATCTTCGCCTTGGATTGCCGATAAGGGTTTGGCGTTATCGGCCCTGCTGGCAAAGCCGGTGACAACACGACCGGCTTAGTAGGCGAATCCACTTCTGATTTTTTATCGGCAGATTTATTTTCAGCACTCACTGAGCTGTCGTTATCGCTGGCACTTTTTTCAGGGTTGGAAGAACACCCCGCCGCTAACACGGCAAGCATAAGAAAATATAACATGGTGCGCAGAATACTATTGAATATCATTGCTCACCTCCACGACCGATTCGGATTTTTTGTAACGAGCGGGCAGTAATTTTGCGAGCTCTTCAAAACTATGTTTAACCCAAGGATCGTAAGTGCCTTTCCAGCTACGCTGCGCATTAGTTTGGTGAATTTGAATCGCTTTTTCTTCAAACGGATAAGCTTGCTCCTCTAACAAGATATCGTACTGCTCAAGCGCCAGCGCATCCAAATCCTTTGGGCGTTCGGACTTCATTAAATCGCGACTTAGCTGACCGTAAATTTCACCGATACGAAAGCTCGCCTGAGTCGTAAAATCGGCGACACCATAATTGAGCACACTTTCTTGCGCCTTCAGGGCTTTATCCAATGCGATACGTTTGCGCTGCAAGCTTTGTTTCAACGGTAAACTAAGAGGGATACTCGTAAATTCTTTGTAAGGTGCGTCAGCCAATTCGTTAGCCGAAGACGCCGCCAAATAAGTCGAGCGAGCAGTGCGCTCAGCGCCAGCACCTATCTCACTATCAATAATGCGCTGCAACCAATAATGGCGCTTTTGCGTATCGTTATTTTCGGCGTAGAGCCGCGCCAAATGAAATTGCGCCTCCATAGCTTCCGCCACGGGGCGTGGGTACTCATTGGCGAAACGCTGGTACTGTTCAATCGCCATCGCTTTATTGCCAGACTTTTCGTAAAGCTCGGCGCCCATGGCGAGCGATTGACGTTTGATTTTAGGATCGTTGCTGCTGCGTTCCATCACGCCCAATTCGTTAGCCGCCAGCGCCCACTTACTTTGATTCTGATAGATCAACACCAGCTTGGCGGGAATGGTGCTTGCGAGTTCGTGCTTGGGATATTGCTGACGGAAAGTAATGTAAACTTTTTCTGCGTCACCCCACTTTTCTTGCTCCATTAAATAAACTCCCGCATCGTATCGGGCTTTAATCGCAATGTCCGAATCAGGCACCACATCGCCGATGCGCAGCAGCTTGGCAATAGCTTGATCTTTTTGTCCGGCGGCCAAATCGGCTTGAGCCTGTTGATAGATACTCGCCGCAATTCGTTCGCGAATTTGTTCTAACGAGGGCGCACTTGCTAATTGGTCACCGGCAATGCGTAAGTACCCCGGCAACAGTGTTAAGACCTGCCAATACGCTTGCTCCGCCGCGGTATAGTTTTTCGCATCAAAGTTACTGTGCCCCAACACTAACCACGCGGTGAACTGTAATCTCGGCTCAGCGGGTGGCTTTAAATTGATAACTTCTTCTGCAACGGTCGCCGCCTCTGCAAAATGTTTTAAGGCTAACAACTCTTGCGCTGCTTGCGTAAGAACAGCCGCCGCTCGCGCATCAGCAGGATAGGTTTGAGCGAAGCGCAATGCGTTATTGGTTTTGTGTTCTTGCCATTCCGTTTTTTGTGTTTCCGACAGTGTCTGCCCACTGACTAATTGCTGCGCTAGCAAGAGTGCCGCATAGCCCGCATCGGCACCATAAGCAGCGTCGCGGTATTCGTAAGCCACTTTCTCATAGGCGGGTATGGCTTCGGCGTATTGCCCCGCTTCACTCAATGACTCGGCTAACAAAAAAGTCATCTTAGAATTTTGTGGATCTTGCGGAAAAGAGCTGACGAATTCGCGATACCACATCGCCGCGCGTCCATAAGATGCTATCGACTCCACTTTATTAGTCGCTGCCAATTCTTGCGCTTGAGCATGGTCATATTGCGCTAATTCTTCGAGTGATTGATGTAAAAAAGCCAAGGCCTCAACGCCAATCGCGCCCTTACGCTGGCTCCAAAAACTGCTGTTAATACCGTAATGCTGCACGTACTCTTTTTTAGCAGGCAATATCAAACTGGGGAAATTACCCTGCTCATAAACTTTCATCATGTCTATCGAAAATCGCGGCGCAAAGTCTGACTGAGGATTATTCACAACAAAGATCTTGTAAGTTTCTGCGCTGTCACTAAAACGTTTTTGCTCTAGGTAAAGCTGACCGAGCTGCTCATAAAGTAAATATTCATACACACGATCACCGGTCGCTTTTTGTAGATCAACAATTGATTGCGCACCCTCTACATACGAAAACGATAAGCTCATAACATGCAAGGTATCTGACATCATATTATTTTGCGCAGCGGTTAGATTTTTCAGCGCGGCCGGAACCTGATCTGGTTGCTGTGCGCTCGCTAAAAATTGATCCATAACTCGTGCAAAAGACCGCAGCGCTAGCTCGTAGTCTCCGCGTTTAAATTCTGCCCAGCCCTTCATATAAAGGGCATTTTGCTGTAAGGGGTTTTTTAAATCATCAGCGACGCTTTTGTAATGTTTTTCCGCCGCAATATAATCGCCATCAGCGAAAGCTTTTTCGGCACGGCGGAATTGAGTTTCACCTATGAAGGTGGAGGTAGGCGCACTTTCGGCTAAACTATCGAGCGCTTTGGAGGCCTCATCGTTGCGGCCATCCATCGAAAGTGCTTTCGCCAATTTATAGCGCAGCCTATCCGCTTCAACACCTTTTACAGGCTTGCCGGATTTCTCTTGCATCTCAATAAGCTCGCGGTACATGGCAATAGGCTTATCGAAATAATGCGCGGTATCAGTTGCCTGAAGCTGCTGCTCTTCGCTCCGAGCCATTTCAAAATCAGCCACCCGTGTCAAAATTTGTTGGCGCAACACCGGATCTTCCGCCGACGCTAATGCATTGCGATAACTTGTTTCAATTTTAGCGCGATCGACAACAGCAACGGTATTTTTTGTGTTCGGCATTGTTGCGTCAGGCAAGTCTGAAATAGTTCGTCCTGTTCGTTCGCTATCAAAAAAACTGCATCCGCTCAGCGATAAGGTGCCACACAAAAACCAGGTGACGCACACAAAAACTTTTTTTAACGCGGACGATTGACAGAGCCTCATTGTGCTTGACTCCTTAACGCTGTGTCGTAGAGGCGCGCAACCGCAAGATGTGCCTGCGCCAAATAACGACCCAATCGCTTTTCGTGATTTTCAAGGCGTTTATCGACCTGTAACCGCAGTTGCTCGCCGCGTACTGCAATTTCTATCTCTATGTCATCCAGTTGATCACTCAAACGTGTTTGCTGCTGTTGAACGCGCAACAACATAGGCTGTATATCCACGCCCGAGGCGGTAATTTTTTCAATTTTTTCACGGCTTTCTTTTATTTTATTTAAAGAAACATCGATGTTTTTGACATTGGCTTCACTGTCCCATAGGTTACCCACAAAGTTTAGGGATGCACGCCATAGCAGCAAACCCTTCACTAGGGCTAACCGATCTTCATATTCCGCGACATCTTGCGCACCCGCCTTCATTTGTTGGAGTGTCGATTCTGATCGCTCAACAGCACCATAGGATTTACGCGTTTGTTCATCGGCTAATGCAATGTAGTCATCATTGGCTTTAATAGCGTCAATACGCTGCATCAAACTATCGCGCGCTTGCAATAATTCAGTTTTTTTTTGGCTAAATGACTGTTGCGTAAGATTGATTTCCTGGAGTTGACGCAATGCTTGCTTTTGCTCGAGCAGCTCAGAGTATGCGATTAATTTCGGCTGCCAACTCAGCAACAGCTTTTGGAGCTTTAACAAATCACGCAAATCTAAAACGCTGGTTTGAAACTCATTACCGGCAAACAGTTCGCGCAAATAAATCGACCGCGTTTTAATAATGCTAGTGCCGTTGATCTTTAACCAATTTTGTCCATCGTCAGTAACCACAGCAGTGAGTGTTGCGGGATCTCGATTACGCTCTAACTCTTTAAACTCACTCGCCGACACCGGCTTGCTGCCCACCAAAGTCAGTAACTCACCTTGCGTTAAGGTTTGGCGCATATCGCGAACTAAGTTTATTTCCTGCGCCAGCAACAGCTCCGCACTTTCGTATTCCCGTAACGCATCGCCCGGTGCATTTAATTTTTCGTAGGCAAAAGGCAAGGCAAGCAATGCTTCTTGTGCAGCGGGAAATAAAAGGCTACGTTTTTGCAGCAGCTGCCAAGGCTTCACCGCGTCGGCATATTTTTCTTGCGCTATAGCTGCCCAGCCATAGCCGAGCAAGGCTTGATTGGATTCAATCCCGTCTAACCGTACCTTCTGAAATTCTTCAATCGCCCAAATGTAATTTTTTTCTTGCAGCAGGCTGTAGCCTATAGCGGTATGCGTTTTGTCTTGCATGGTTAGAAATTCATTGCGCTCAAATCCTTCTGTTTCAGTTGTTGAGTTTGCCAAGGCACGAAAATACTTTTGCGCCACCGTCATATTACCGGCGCGCGCATTCGCCGCGCCCAAGTTATACAACACATAGGGCTCCCAACTCGCCAAATTACTTTCCATTATTTTTTTTACGCCGAACGAAGCAGTATCATTATTTTTTATCTGTAAATTTATTTGCAGCGCACGCATTTCTGCCAGCGTGTCCGCACTGAATTTGTTGCTAACGTGATCGAAGCTTAACGCAGCGGCGGCCCAATCACCGCGCGCATACTGCAACTTGCCCAAGTAGAACCACGCAGCATCACGTACGTCTTGCGGGCGACGAACACCCTGCGGGGGGTTTTCTTGAAGCAGTTCACTGAATAATCTTTCGGCGTGGTTCTGCATACCAAACGCAAGGCTAATGCCGCCCGCAAACAATTCTGGGTTATCCGCATGACCATGAATGCCGTCACGCGCGTCGGCCACCATAAGCTCACTTAAGGATTGCAAATAGTCTTGCTGATAATACTGGTACAAGGCCACGCCATAGCGAAGATCGGCAACTGAAGATTTCGGGGGGGCGATTGAAGGGGCAGCACTCGCTAGCAAACTAAATGTCAGGCTCGCTATCGCGATCACCCTAGAGGCGGCCGATTTTCTTCGCATAAAAAGTTGTGCCACAGGACGCCTCATCGTTACTGCGCTTTCCATTCTTTAATGGCGAAAGTAGGCTGCAACTGAGTGGATGAATCGATAATTTTTAACTCTAGAACAAGCGGGCTTTGCGTTTTACTCACGACGAGTTTTGCTCCGCGCTTGTAGTCTTGCTGAGGGCCGCGCCCCGTGAAAAATGCGCTAATCTCATGCTCGCCAGCTTTTAAGTTGCCAACATAGAGCCGCTGCACACCACCGCGAAACAGCGCATTGACTTGTTTGTCTGTATAGAGCTCGCTCGCTACGAGCTTGTTATTGATTTCTACTTTTACCGCGTCGAGACTAAAAAACTGACCTATATCCATCGACAGATAGACGGCGATTTGATTGCTGGGGGGATAAAGCAATTCCTCTTCAAGAATCAGTAAATCACGATTCAATGTGAGCACTGACTCTTTAAGCGCTTCTACTTGAGGGGCCACGGCGGGTTGCTGCACAGATTCTGTCGGCATAGCTTCTGTTGCTGAGCTTGGGGCTTCTGCACTCGCGTTAACGCAACATATCAACAACCCAAGCAACGCAAATCTAACCGGCGTATTAAACATGCACAATCTCCGCGATTTATTTTAGTTAACAGTATTTACAATAATATGAAGAGTGCAATTTTAAGAGCCAATGACATTATTAAGTGTGACTGCCTGCACACTTGTTGGATGCACCCTGCGTTGCCCGCCGTTAATTCGCGCCCGCTTTTATTCGCACACCCTTTCGTTCATGCAGGAAAAAGCTCTTTAGAGAATAGACTAGGTCTATAGTATTTTTTACTATTTTAGGGATGCACGAGAAAATAAATACACAATGACGATATTATTCGGGGGGGGTCAAACCTTGACTGTACAGGACCTTACCCATTTCCGTAATCACCACTGCATCAAAACCGGGCAAGCTATTTATTAATGCCAAGCCTTTTTCGTGCCCCATGATGAAAATAGTTTTAGTCAGCGGATCTGTATCAAAACCGTGGGGGCCTATAACGCTGACGCTAATGAGGCCTTGAGGTGATTTTCCCGTTCGAGGATTAACGATGTGATGCACTCGCTGCCCGTCTTTATCAATAAAGAAACGCTCATAGTCGCCCGATGTCGATATCGCGCAGTTCTCCAAGGGTAAGGTAATGGCGACGGCGTTCTTGTCCTTTGCGCGCGGATTTCGAATACCCACTAGCCAAGGCTTGCCAAGTTTATCGCCCATGACTCGGCTATCGCCACCGGCACTGATGTTGGCGTTTAACACACCGTACTTTTCTAAAATTTCCGCGCCACGATCCACTGCAAAGCCTTTCGCTATACCACCCAAATCTATGTAGACCTTCGGGTGATCGAAATAGACGGTATTTGCCTTGGCATCGAGATGAATGAAGGTGTAATTAATTTGCGGGAGTAATTCTTTAAATTGCGCGTCTGTTGGTTTTAGCCCTTTACGATAATCGTAATAACGGGCCAAGGACGCAAACGTGATATCAAAGGCGCCATTGCTCAAGCGACTATAGTGCTCGGCCCGTTGGAGTATGCTCACAAACTCGGCTGATATAGGTAAAGGATTGGCGGCGCTCGCTTTGGGTGCAAGCTCATTAACGCGAGACAATTCGCTGGTGGCGATGTAGGGACTGTATTGCTGATCAATACGGCGCATATCTGCCATTACCGCGGCTACAGCCGCCTCGCCTTTAACATCATCGTCCAACCAGAGGCTGACATTAACAACCGTACCCATGATGTTTTGGGTATCGCTGTGCCAACCGGCGTTCGCGCTAAAGCTGGTAAGTAACGTAATGGTCGCCAGTAGATACTTCACCGCGACGCCTATAAATTAATGTTGATGTTGTATTTCAAATTTCCTTGCGCATCAGGGACACCTTCTCCTGCAAACATCGAGAGCCAGGTACTGACTTTTGCTTCGCGATTGAATAACTCATTAACTTCAAGTGAACCGACAACCGAACCACCTCCCGCCGCTAACAGCGTAATCGTGGTATCCGCTTTTACGGGGCTACTGACATCGGTAAGGCGGGCAGTAAGGCCAGCTTTGCCATCATCCACAAGATCTGCCTTGTAACCGCCTAGCATCATCCAATTAGTACCGTTAAAAACCTTAGCCCCCATCCAACTTAGCTTGCCCTGCAGGCCAGACAGCTGTTGTTTCTGGAAGCTTAACTTATCAAAGTGAGCTGAAAACTGGCCGTCGATGGCAAGTGGCAACTGCGATTGAATTAACTCCGCTGGAAAATTGGCGTCGGCATTGCTGATGGTTACTGCACCGTTTAATCCAGCACACACCTTACCTTTGAACTGTTGGTTATCCATTTCAGTTTTCACATTGGCGCAAGGGTTAAGCACCAAAAGCGAAAATACGTCTATCGCCCATGTTAACTGCCCCAGTGAATAATCGGCGTCTTTGACCTTAACACTGGCCAAGCTTGCGCGTCCCGACCAAAGGGTGCCAGACACACCCGTCAACCCAAGGGCGCCCGATCGCGTCATAAAATAGGCGCCCCATACCGCAGGAATGTGCGCAATAACAAAACCAAGCCAGCAGACGATGGCCAAGCCAATCCAAAACTTTTTACTGGACGCAAATTCAGCCGCCGGAAGCGCTACACTTTGACTATTCATGAACAACCAACCTTCTATTAAAATTTCAGTAAACGCGCAGTCTATTAAGATTTCAGTAAACGAACAGTTACCGCCACTTGCCCTGGCTCATTGGTGGCGGTGATCGTTAAGTCACGAATGGTCACGTGATATTTTGATTCTAAATCGTACATCCACTGCAACAAGGATTCGGAACTTGCTTTATCGATACGAACGCGCACCTCACCACCAGCACCGCCGGGGTTCAAGCTAGTCATATTGATTCCGTTCTCGCTAAGGCTGCTATTAATTAGGCCACCTAAATCTTCAGCGCCAGCACCGGACTGAACCGCTCCCTGAGATAGCTTCTCTACTTGCCGAGCCAATAGCTGTACGCGACCAAGAGACTGTTCGGAGGCCAGATTGATCGTCAACAATTTATTCCGCCGGTTTTGCAAGGGTGATAGCAGTAACATCCAGACTAAAAACAGGATAATGATAACGGAGCCAAGCAGTATCAATATCTGCTCTTGGCGATTGAAACGGGATAACGAATGCAATAACTGGTTCATAAGAACTCCACATTTAACGCGTCTAATTTACGGGCTTGCTAATTTTCATTCGCCCAGTTGTGGTATCACCCTGAGGGCTGGTATTAACCCCCATTAACTCGGCGTTAAAGCCTTGCCCTATGATACTCTGACGCAGAGAATCAATAGAATTAAAAGAGTGTGCCTGCAGGTTAAAATTTAGCTCGCCCAAATCTGATGCATAAGCGATGGACTTAACCGTAACATCTGTATTGGCCGCAACGAGCGGTAAAATGCCCGCCAAGAGCTTCACCACGCTTCCGGTTTCGGCCTTCGGCTGCAAGGCGGCAAGCTTGATGCGTAGTTTCTTTTCCGGATCATCAGCGGGAGCATGTGGCTCTACACTGCGAAAGATAATTTCTGTCTGCTTCCGTATTTCCACATTTTGCCGATTGAGTTTATAGCTCTGAACCATTAACGCGGCCACATAAACCGCCAAGGTCACCAGCGCTAAAAATCCCATATTGCGCCACATTCTTAGCCAGCGTTCGATGGGTAGACGTTGCGAAAACTCGGCTTGGCATAAATCGATTGCACGGCCTTCAAAATCTAGTTGCCAATCATCAACCACCATCTTAGCGCTGACATGCGCCACCAAATTATCGGGCAGCAAATCTGAAAGCACCTGCAAATCTTCTTCGCTGGCCGCGCGCAACACTAAATTGGGTAGATTGTCTGTCACGCCTTGTGTACTCAAGAGCATACTCAATGCGGTGGCAAAGTGGCCGTTCGGCAGGGTAAAACCTTTTTGCTCACCGAAGCGAAGATTCACGGCGCCATCTTGCAGGGCCACAATCCAGGTAGCCACCGCAGGGCCGTCGAGCTCGGCCACAGTGACTTGTCGCTCACTGGCGACTAACGCGGAGGCGGGAGTCGCCAAAGGCAGCACAGTTGGCGCCGACCAGCAACGACTAATCTCCAAGCCAATGCTCCCCAGCTGTTGGAAAACTTTTCGCAGCCACTCTTTGTCTGTATAGGAAACGGCAACTTTTCCGCGCTGCGCATTGCCGAGGGCAAAATGCAAATCGTCAATGTCACCTACCACCGAATCTTCCAATTGGAACGGCAGCAAATTGCGCAGGTGTTTCTTTTCTTTTTCGCTGTACTCCAATTCGCGGGTGACGACTTTAATACCCGGAAGCAGCAACCAAGCCTGCAAAGCAAGGCCGCCAAGCGCCGAACTAAGCGCTTCTAGGTTGCCCGAAGCAGATGACTGAGGCTGCCCGTCCTGCAGCCAACACCAGCGGTACTGGTCCGCATTACTGTTGATAGAAAGAACAAGTTGTTGGGACATAGCCAGATACTCTCGTTAATTTTCCGATCACTAAACTGCTGAACAATTAAGCTGCTGAACGATGTAGGTGCTGAACAATGTAGGTACTCGCCGCCGTTTAAGCGAGCAACACTTTATCAACAATAGACTTCGCATTATCAATAGTAGACTTCTTCACGCTTTACGACGGTAAATAACGGTTGCTCGCGGTGCAACAAACTCCGCGCCGTTCGGCGTTGCTCGCCGATCTCCACCTGCGTTGTCAACCAAAACAGGTCCGTTTTTACGTCAAAATCGGCATCTACCGGCACACCAGCACCAAACACTCGCGCGACAGAATCCGTAAATTCGCTCTTCTCTTTATAAGACTGATCTTTGGGCAAGAGCGGCGTGACCTCAGCCTCAGCCAGAGGCTGTAAAAGGCTCGCTGCATTGATACAGCGGTAAAACACTGGCGCCATAGTGTTTACATTCAAGGGCTGTTTATCACGAAAGACCGTAATGTACCCCTTTATCGCCCGCATTAGCTCGGGTGTTACACCGCGAACCAGCTGCAACTCTTCGATACTTCGAAACGGAGCGTTCGCTGGCATGTACGGATCCGCCAAACTTAAATAATAGCTATCTTCGGCCCCGTTATCTGAAGGCTCATTGTCTGGGTCGACCCAGTCGACAATCGATTCCAGTATTTCTATCGCCTTACTGTTGTCAGGCACTAATTCAGTGAAGGTCAACAAAAAACGGATAAATATACGCTGGCTAGCAGAATAATGAGCTGGGTCACCAGACGCCTTGCCTTGCACTAAAGGATCGACCAAATTATTTAGATTAAATTGCGCATTAGCGTCTTTGATGGTGATAAGCAATTGACCACCGTCTACAGCTTGGGGGATAGGTTCTGCCCAAAGCTCGTCGAGGGAATCGTAATTGGTGCTGTCCTTAGACAGATTCGTAACTGCAAAACCCTCCGCACTATAACCATAGGCACGCGCCTGGGCACCGTGCCAACGGCCCTCTGCTCGAGCCAGACCCAACTGATAATCACCGGCAAACTTGATGCCCAAACCAGAGACTAGGGCAACAATCAGTAGCGCCAGAATTAAGACCGCACCACTCTCTCGATTAGGATGCGTGACAGCCTTCGACAAATACTGTCGAGGAGACGCAGCGCTAAAACTGAGGTAATTCATACAAACGAACACTGCGGCTGGCTCCCTTGTTGTCTTCGGTGGTCTCTATGGTAATTTCTAGCGCGATAGGGTTTCCCGCTCCAGTCGCTTGGTTGATTGGCGGCCAAGTCGGCTCCCAATTTTTACTGTACTCCGGGCCCTCTAATGAGCTTTTTCCATTACTGGAAATATAACCGACAGACAAAAAACGTAGCTGCACATCGCTCACATTTTCGAGCAGAGTTTGGTGAAAGGCCTCTCGATCAAATTCTATATCCTGAACTAGTTTGTTACGCTGTGGCAGATAATCACGAATCAACTTACCTTCCTCCAATCGATAATTGACCAGCTGTATATCACTGCGCAAACGCCCCATGGGGTTGATCCAGCCACCCCGCGTAAATTGAAGAATCAGCTGTGAGCTCTTCTTGCCCTTAGTGCTCAAACTCACGCCCTGCAAGGCCAGTTCAACCTGACTTGGCGCTTGCCCGGCTGGCAATATGTTACGCATGTCTTGCCCAATTAATTGCCAAGCTTTATCGAGTTTATTGATCTCATTCAGCACTTCTCTCGTCCTTGAAGCGCCGTTACTTGCACTTTCTAAGGACTGATAGGCCATGGACGAGATCACCGCGGTTAAGACTATGGCGATCAGCAGTTCAATAAGGGTAAAGCCGGATTGATACGCAGGCCTACTCACTCATATACCCCGTCAAACTGGCGATATTACTCAGACTTCCAGTGTCCTTGACGCCTTTGTAACCACCGCCATCCGCTAAGCCCAAAAGCGCAACGCCAATATTTATCTTCACCAAACCGGGAATTTCATCTTCTTTCGTGGTTTCTATCTCCCACTGCCACTGCAAGCCCATCATGTCAACGCGACCCGAGTCTTTCTCTGGCAGCTTGAAGGTGGGAAAGGCTTTTTTATTATTATTGAGCATGGTCAACCGCGTAAGCTCGTTCTCGGCGATCCACATGGCATAGCTTTTCTCGCGAACGTGGGCCGAGCCATCAACCTGCGCCATGACCAAAATGACTAACGACGGCAAAGCAGTAGCCACTATCACCAGCGCAATCATCACTTCGACGAGGGTAAAACCTTTCGCGCCGCGCGAGAAAGAGGATTTAACGTTTCTGTGTCGCATCGCGTTCATCCTCCTCTTCTTTCTCGAGCCAACGGCTATTGCCCATCATATCTATTTCAATATGATGCACTTCCGACTTGCTGTCGCCCGTCGAGCGGCTAGCGCTCTCAAAAAACTTCATTTCTATGGGGGTTGCCTCACCGCTCGGCGACCAGACTAAGGCGGGCGGCTGGGTTTCCAAATCCTCTTCGTAGGCATAGAGATGCCCTTCGATTGACATATCCCACTGCATGCCTTCCGGCAAACAGTGTTCGCTGAGCGTGTCTTCCGGCAAATCCTTCCAGCCGCCATCACGGAAACGCTGCCAGTTATAACACCACTGTTTATCGGTTAGATCTTCGGTATCTTTGAGCGTTACAAACATACCAATGATCTCGCTATTCAACACTGATTGCTCACCAACAAAGTCAATAGCCTGCAAAAAGAGCTGCGCCTCGTTACGCGTTGCGCTTGCAGTAACTCGGTTATCGATGGACACAGAAATTATCGCCGCCATGAGCCCAATAATGACGATAACCGCAATAATTTCAATCAGAGTGAAGCCCCGAGCCTTGGTGCCGTTGAAGGTCTTAATGTTCATATTCACTTGTGGCTCAAGAATTCATTTATTGCGCTTTCGGTGGCTGCTCCCACACACTGATATCGGCATTTTGCTCTTCGCCACCCGTTACACCATCGGCACCCAAGGTATAGATGTCATAAGGATGGCCTTCACCTGGGCTCGCATAAAGATAATCACGGCCCCAAGGGTCTTGCTGAATCTGCTCGATATAGCCACCCGTATTGTAATCACGAGGCACCGGCGCCTGAGACGGCTTGGTAACCAAGGCCGTTAGGCCTTGCTCACTGGTTGGGTAGTTAAAATTATCCAACTGATAAAGCTTAAGCGCCGTTTTAATAGCCTCCATATCCGCCTTTGCTTTTTGAATACGGGCTTTATCAGCCTGATTACCCACCATTGGCGCAACGATACTGGCCAGTAAGCCGATAATAACCACTACCACCATAATCTCGATCAAGTTAAAGCCACCCTGACGACGTGGGCTAATGTGGCCAGCAAATAGTCTTGAATAACGCATAACAACTCCTAAGAAAAATACTATTAAACGAGTGAACTCATTTGGAAAATTGGCTGCAAAATCGCCATCACTATCAAACAAACCGAAGCGCCCATAAACACAATGGTAAAGGGCTCGAGCAATCCCATCGCCATGCCCAACACCATGTCGAGCTCACGCTCCTGATCTTTCGCCGCATTATCTAACTGTTGCGGCAAGGTTCCGTTGGTTTCACCACTCGACACCAATTGGACCAAAAGGGGAGGGAAGGTTCCGGCATTTTCCATGGCGCGCGAGAGGCTTGTACCTTCGCGCACCAAACCCACAACTTGGTCGCAGGATTCCTGTAACAGCTTGTTCGTCATCACTTGCCCGGCAATGGTTAGCGCTTGCAATAACGGTACCCCACTGGCCGACAACAAACTGAGCGTAGCGGCAAAGCGAGCCGAGTTAATCTGCCGAACAAGCTCGGAAATCACCGGCAAACGCAACTGTATCGCGTGCCAACGGCGCTTGTAGGCCTCTTGGCGCAGCAACCGCTTAATGCCTATTACCAGCCCGACAAAGGCAATCACAACATAAATACCATAACTCACAACGAAGCCACTGGTCGCGACCAGCGCTTTTGTCAGGGCCGGCAGCTCATGATGGCTGTGAGTGAACACGCCCACCAGTTTGGGTACAACAAACGCCATTAACCCGGTGATAACACCTAGACTCACCACCAAGAGCACAACCGGATAGATCATGGCCATTTTCAAGCGTTGCTGAACGATTTGACTGTTCTGTGTGTAATCTGCCAGGCGTTCCAATACCGGGCCGAGATAGCCTGAGCTCTCCCCTGCACGCACCAGCGCACGATACATTTCGTCGAACGCTATAGGATTCTCGCCCAAGGCTTGGGCCAGACTAAAGCCTTCTAAGACCTTGGTCCGCACATGCAGCATAATGCGTTTGATATTGGGTTTATTCGATTGCTTTGCGGTAGCGTGCAACGCCTCATCCAGCGGAAGACCTGAGCGCACCAAAGAGGCAAGCTGTCGCGTAATAATACTCAGCTCCCTCGAGCTAAGACGGCTTGCTCTACGCTGGCGCCAACCACTCAGATTTAGGCTCTCGTCACCCCCTTTTTCAACTTCAGCGCCCGCACTTTCCACTTCCAATGGTTTGAGTTTTTTTGCCCGCAGCTGACTGCGCACGTGACGCTCTGAGTCACCTTCCAGAATGCCTTTGACGGTTTTACCCGTTTCATTAAGTGCTTTGTAACTGAATGCGCCCATAACTAATACTCGTAAGGCTGGTTAGAGCAGCGTGCGGTTAACATTGGGTTTAGCAAATCTGACTGCTAACTAACGTCGCTCAGCTCTTTATAATTGTGTTGTAACGCGCAGAACTTCTTCTGTCGTGGTGATTCCATCCAATACACACTGGCGTCCGTCGTCACTGATTGACGCGCTGTTTTTTCTCGCTTCAGCAATCAATTGTTGCTCTCCGGCCTGCTCATGAATCAGGTGACGCATGCGCTCATTGATTTCGATAAGCTCGTAAATCCCCTTACGACCACGGTAGCCCTGATAGTTGCAATGCTTGCAGCCCACAGGGCGGAAAATGGAAACCCCTTCTGGCAACTTCAACATCTCGCGCTCGGACTCTATCGGCACATAGGCTTCTTTGCACTGGCTACAAAGCACCCGTACAAGGCGCTGCGCCATAACCACCTCGAGACTCGAGGCCAATAAAAAGGGCTCAACACCCATGTCTTTTAAACGCAATACCGCACCAATGGCCGTATTCGTGTGCAATGTTGACAACACCAAGTGTCCCGTCAAGCTTGCCTGAATCGCAATCTCAGCGGTTTCACCGTCGCGAATCTCACCAATCATGACCACATCCGGGTCTTGCCGCAAAATGGCACGCAAACCACGGGCAAAGGTCATTTCAACCTTGGGGTTTACTTGCGTCTGGCCAATACCGGGCAACAAATACTCGACGGGGTCTTCAATCGTTAAAATATTGCGGCTGCGCGTATTAATATGGCTCAAGCCCGCATACAAGGTAGTTGTTTTACCTGAACCCGTTGGGCCCGTCACCAAAATAATACCGTGTGGTTTGAGCAACGCACGACTCAATTTTTCATGCACTGCGGCCGGCATGGCTAACTGTTCTAACTTTAACTGGCCAGCAGACTGATCCAGTAAACGCAGAACGATACGCTCTCCGAACGCCGAAGGTATGGTGGACACCCGGATATCTACCGCGTGTCCCGCCAAGCGAACTGTAATACGGCCATCTTGAGGTAAGCGCTTTTCAGCAATATCCAACCGTGCCATAACTTTTAAACGCGAAACCAATACCGGCGCCAACTCCGGTTTGGGCGAAAGAACTTCGCTGAGCACACCGTCAATACGGAACCGCACCGATACGCGGTCTTCATAGGGCTCCAAGTGAATATCCGAAGCACCCTCGCGCACAGCCTGAGACAGAACCGCGTTAATCAGCCGTATAATCGGCGCATCATCGTCGCCAGCGAGCAAGTCGGTACGTTCAGCCAAATCATCAGCAAGGGAAGAAAGATCAAACTCTGCGCCCAGATCGTCGACCGCTCGCTGCGCAGCCCCATCGCCACCCTGATATTCCTTAGTGAGCCGCTTTTGAAAATCTTCTGCCGGCATTTCTTCAAGAGTAAATTCATCACCTAAAAAACGCTGCAACTCCAACAAAACATCCAACGTAACACCCGGGCGACAAAGCACGACTCGGCTACCGGCCGTTTCGAGCATCACCCCGTGCGCAGACGCAAATGCAAAAGGTAAGCGTAATGTATGAGGCTGCTGAACTTCAGCGTCAGCCGCGACAGCTTCCAGCGCTTCAGCGCTTTGAGGCCCACTCGTAACCGGCTCTACGTCAGTCATAACGGTCACCGTTATTCACCTAAGGCCTTAGCGGCGGGGTCTGCAGCTGCAGGCTGCGGTTCCGCTACGCCAGAGGCAACCGAAGGATCCAAGGCCGCCGCGGGTGGAGCCTCTTTCATTTCGCGGTCTTTCCAATCAGGTAACACAGGAATGGATTTAAACCCCTCGTTGCGACGCGATTTGATCTGAAGGTCACGAATTGTTTGGTATTTTTCCGCCGTTGCGCCTTCCATCTCTTTGTCGTCGCGAATGACGGTTGCTCGAATAAATACCAGCAAGTTGGTTTTTAACTTCGTGCTAGTCTCCGTGCGGAAAAGTCGCCCCAGTAGCGGAATGCTGCCCAGCAACGGCACACGAGTCGATCCAACCTGCACATCATCTTTTATCAGCCCGCCGAGCACTACTGTCTGGCCGTCGGCAATAAGGATTTGGGTATCGATCTTGCGCTCATCAGTGATCGGGCCGTCAGGATTATTCTTATCGGACACACCAGAAACCTCTTGCTTGACGTCCAACATCAAGCTGTCGCCTTCATTGATGTGCGGTGTCACCTCGAGCTTTACACCAACGGATTCACGGTTGATCGTATTGAACGGGCTCTGAAACGAGCTACCGCCCGTAGACCCAGCACCACCAGTACCGGAGGTTCCTGAATAAGAACCCGTTTTGAAGGGTATTTTTTGCCCGACAGAGATCGATGCTTTGGTATTGTCCGTCGTTAACAAATTGGGGGTAGACAACACATTAGTACCGCTTTTAGTTTGCAAAATACGAAGTAACCCCAAAAAGTCACCCGAATTACCCAAACGACCTATCCCGAAAGTCTGCCCAGCCGTTGCCGCTAAACCACCTGCCAGCTTAACCAAACCGTTGTCCGATGAGTCTATCGCCGCACCGCCAATAGTGGCGATACTGCCCTTGCCATCCGTTGACGAACCGAAGCCATTCTCTTTATCGCGATACATCCACTGAACCCCCAACTCACTGCCGTCGGAGTTCTGAACTTCCACAATAATAGCCTCGACCAATACTTGGGCACGGCGAATATCAAGGCTATCCACCACAGCCTTCAGCGATTGCATAGTGTCGCTATCTGCGGTGATGAGAATTGAGTTGGTGCTCTCGTCAGCCTGTACGTTGGCTTGTCCTCCGCCGCCTGCTTCTGCGGTTTTGCCCTGATTCTGCGACTGCAACATACCGGACAAGACTTTAGCCACATCAGCGGCTTTCGCATAGCTGAGATAATAAACTTTGAGATTAGCATTTCTGGCTTGAGGTCGATCTAGGCTCTCAACAATTCCTTTTATGCGTTGCCGAGACATTTCGTCGCCACTGATAATCACACCATTAATGCGCTTATCTGCAACCACAATCGGCGGCGATGTAGTGGCACCACGATTTGGATCAGGCTTCTCCAGCTGGTTAATCATCGCCACAACTTCAGTAGCTTGTGCGTAGTGCAATTGGACCACATCAGTCGCAAGCACTGCTGCTTTGTCCATTTGAGATATCAATTCGTTAATGCGCGCAATGTTAGCCCGAGTATCACTGATAATCAGCGCGTTACTCGGCTCGTAAGCCGAAAGATGGCCATATTGCGGAACTAAAGGGCGCAGCGCCGCGAGCACTTTTGAAGCGCTGATATTATTGAGCTGGATAATTTGAGTAATATACCCATCGTCTTTATCCCTAATATTTTGCTCGGTCGGGATGGCCATATTGCGCGCGTCACGGTTGGCAATTATGCGCACTACACCTCCGCTATCAACAGCGGTAAAACCATGAATATCCAACACCGCCAAAAAGAGCTCATACAACTCTTTTTTGTTGAGCTGCCTGTTCGATATGACTTTTATAGGGCCGCGCACCTTGGGATCAACAATGATTGTTTTACCTGTCACTTCGCCGATAAATTTAACCACGTCAACAATGTCGGTATCTTTAAAGTTAACCGTCCAAGTTTGCTCCGGAGTTGCCTGCGCTGAGGCGGTAGCGACGTAGTTACACCCCACTGCTAATACGGACAACATAAGAACATTCTTTATAAATTTTAATTTCACGCACAACCTCACTTTACTGGAGCACCACATCAACCGTCATAACAGTACCACCTCTTTTTATTTCTAAGCTTGCAGAGGTTGTATTACCCATATTCTTATAAACTTCCATAATTTTTGCCGGGTTAGTCAGCGGCATACCATTAACCGCAGTAACTATGTCATCCGTTTGCAACCCTAAGGTTTTAAATTTTTCAGCATCGCGCCCCGGACGAATTTTATAACCAACAACCTGCCCACCCTCGCGATAAATACTCATCGCGACTACGTCTGACAAATTGCGGGTAATCTCTCCCATAATTGGATTTGTAGAAACCGTTCGTTCGGCCGGCTCATAGTTTTGCCCTCTGTCCGCCGAGGTATTAGTCGGCGCATTACCAGCGTAAGGGTTCTCTGCTTGCACCGGCCTTCCCGAACCTGCTGGCGGCGTATAGGCTTGCGAAATAGGAGGTGCATCAGGATTATCTTGGTACAAAAATAAGGATTCAAACTGCCCGTTATTGTTGACAATAACTCTGTCACTCAAAATTTTTGCCAAGGACACGCTGTTGCCAACCGGCAGCGAATTACCGATTGCGTAGATATCCGTTTTATCACCTGCGGTGATAACTGCTCGCGCTAAGGATTCATCGTTGCTCGCAATAATTCCCATGAGCATCATATTGAGACTTGACACAGTCGCTTGAGCTTCTGGGTTCGGGACGTCAGTTTTAGCAGGCGCGTCAGCCCGGCCAAACACTGAAAGAGACTTAAGCTGTTCAACATTTATAGAGGGGCCACTGCTGGCAACGGGGCCTGCCGTAGAAACAGGTATCGTAGCCGGTGGAATCGACGGGTTAGGCAGCAATAACCAAAAGAGCCGGGCTAGGCTAAAACACAACACAAGCACCAACAACAGCCGCACTAAAAATTGCCAACGACTCATCGGCACTTTAGCCAGTATGGCCAAGACGCTAGCGGCGTGCTGTTCCCATTCGGCGCTCGTTTGCGGAAAAGCAAATCGGCTCGTTGACGTACGGTTAATTGACATAACGCTAATTCAATTCCTACACAGAAGACTTACACGGGTTCGGATGACGGCGAATTTTTTCGCCCAGAACCACTTCGTTATGGTTTTAGAACCAAAGATTCTACTCCATACACTAAAGAAAAGCGAAACGACAGACCGCGGATTAATCGGGATCAGACCGCACTCACTCCAGATAGTTTTTCGACCACGCAAAACTGTTAAGTAACTCACGTTTTGCACTTAAAAGCACAACGCAACTCCTAGCTAACAAA
>JAYWHF010000318.1:0-3544 GCA_043777855.1 Gammaproteobacteria bacterium
GGATCCGATCGAAGATAACAATAGTATCGTTGATAGAGTAACCGATTAGTGCTAGCACGGCGGCCAATACGGTTAAGTCAAAGTCCCATTGGAAGAATGAGAAAAATCCTAATGTAACTATTGTGTCGTGAATCAACGAAACAATGGCCCCCACTGAGAATTTCCATTGGAACTGAATGGCAACGTAAATAAATACTAATAAGAACGCACAAATCAAACCTAAGCCACCCTGATTGAATAGCTCTTCGCCGACTTGAGAACCTACGGATTCGCTGCTCAGTATTTTGATCTTTGCGCCGGTTACTGTTTGTAATTTACTGATTAAATAGTTGCTATAAACTGTATCCAGCGATTTCTCAATAGCGATGATGGTATTTGCATCTTTGGTTGTGATGATACTTTTGCCGAAACGCTCAGCACTAAAAATGTTGGCTTGGGTAATTTGGTCAGGCGTTGCGTTACCCACCACTAAAACGTCAGCAAATCCTTCTTGATCTCGGCTTGGGCGATCAACGGAAACGAGTGACGCGCCGTTGCCTAATTTTTGTATTTCAGCAGCGATTTGATCGCGGCCTTTGTCTTTCATAATGTCTTGAGTGCGGATCATAACGTCGTACTCGGAGCCGAATATGACGGCTACGGGGCTGCGTAAATTTTCTTCTTCAAGCGTGGCGTGAATTTTTGAAATGTTGGCGGGCTGGTCCAATAAAATTTCAAGCTGGGTGCCACCGGTGAAGTCCAAGCCTAGCTTGAAGCCGTTAACAGCGATGGAGATGAGTGCCAAAATGGTCAGCACTATAGAGAAGCCGGACGTGTAGTTCCGAACGCCCATAAAATCGGTAATTTTCATTTCTTGCGACATAAGTGTGCTCTCTTAAAAAAGCGAATTGTGTATTAAGCCAATTTTTTATCGTGCATTTTACAAAGAAAGTTTTTGTAAGTTTTTACGGCTTCCGTAAAACAAGTTGGCTGCAGCACGGCTAATCATAATGGACGTAAACATGGAGGTGGCCAAACCAATCCACAGTGTAATCGCAAAACCTTTTACCGGACCTGTACCTACTGCAAACAAAATGATGGCAATAATCATGGTAGTGATATTTGCATCTAAAATGGTAATAAATGCGCGCTCGTATCCGGCGTAAATGGCTTGCTGTGGCGTGGCGCCATTTTCCATCTCTTCACGAATTCGCGAGTAGATAAGTACGTTAGCATCTACCGCCATACCCATAGTGAGTACGATACCCGCAATGCCTGGCAGCGTTAGCGTTGCGCCAAACATGGACAGCACGGTGATCAGTAACAGTATATTTACCGCTAATGCGATATTGGCAAAAAAGCCAAACATACGATAGAAAACCATCATGAACAGGGACACCATCACTAGCGCCCAAATACAGGAGGTGACACCTTTCTTGATATTTTCAGCACCTAGTGATGGGCCGATAGTGCGCTCCGAAACAAACTGCATAGGCGCAGCCAGTGCGCCTGCACGCAATAGCAAGGCGAGTTCTGAAGCTTCGCCCGGCTTATTTAGCCCGGTGATCTGAAACTGAACGCCCAGAGCCGATTGCACAGTGGCGAGGCTAATGACCTTGCGTTCAACGTATTGGGTTTGTTTTTCAACCTGTTCACCAGCGGCGTTTACCGTAAACTCGGTATGCGTTTTGTATTCGATAAACACGATACCCATCCTGCGACCAATCGCATTACGAGTCACATGATTCATCTTTGTGCCGCCAACACTGTCGAGCCTAATACTCACAATTGGTTCATGGTTTTCCGAGTCGAAGCTGCTTTTTGCATCTGCAACTTGCTCGCCGGTGACGATGATTGACTTGTCCAAATAGGCTTGCGCGTAGGTGGGGTTTTCGCTTTGAGAAAATTGTTCCTTGTTGGACACCATGGTATCCGCCGAGGCTTCCATACGAAATTCTAAGTTAGCTGTTTTGCCGATCACGCGTTTTGCCTCGGCGGGATCTTGCACGCCCGGCAATTGTACGATGATACGATTGCGACCTTCACGCTGTACGATAGACTCGGAAACGCCCAATTCATTAACGCGGTTGCGCAGCGTAACCAGGTTTTGATTGAGTGCGTAGTCTTCAATTTCTTTGACGGCTTGAGCGCTTAACTGTGCGTTAAAGATAAAGTCATCAGTGCCTTCTGCTGTTTTGCTGTCGGCTGTGGTGAAGAGTAGTTGAGGATTATTGTCGCGCAATTCGTCCATGGCTTGATCGCGTATCTCGGCGGCGCGGAAGCGAGCAATAATCACGTTTTCACTATTGGAGATGATGGAGTTGTAACGAATTTTTGCTTTGCGCAGTTTTTCCTTAAATTCATCAGCCGTAATGGCCTGACGCTTTTCAACGGTAGAGGCGGTATCGACCTCTAATAAAAAGTGTACCCCGCCCGCTAGGTCAAGGCCGAGCTTCATGGGCGCAGCGCCGATATTCTGTAGCCACTGTGGCGTTGTCGATGCGCCTTGAAGCGCCACTACATAGTCGTCCCCCAAGCTTTGTTGAACGCGTTTGCGCGCTGGCATTTGTTGATCGGCGCTGTGAAAGCGAATGAGTGCGGATTTACCGTTTAGTGTTGCGCCAAAATAATCGATGTTAGCTTCTTTTAGCGTTGCTTCTACTTTGGCAAGAACAGGAGCATCTATGAGGATTCCAGCGGATTGGCCAGAAATTTGGATGGCTGGATCTGGCGCGTAGTAATTAGGTATCGCATAAATGACCGAAAAAACAGTAATAGCCAATAGCAGCATGTATTTCCAAAGCGGGTAGCGGTTTAACATAAAGATTCCCGTGGCGAAGGTAAGGTTTTATCTGAATTTGTGATTCTGCACTGATGTGGACAAGATTGCTTCCAAGTAGCTGCTTTATAGTTTTTTACTTAACGACGCTACAGTGTATGAAAGCGCCGGATTATACCGATTTAATGGGTTGTAACAATGACTTAGAACCCTGTTTGGCGGCACAGGCCCTTATTCTTGGGGTGCTTTTGGGGCTTCCAACCCTTGCTGCCCATAAAATGTTGTCAAAAAAGCGTCAAACCTTCCCTCGCTGAGCGCATTACGGATATCGGACATTAGGTTTTGGTAGTAACGAAGGTTGTGAATCGTGTTCAGTTGCGCACCCAGCATTTCATTACATTTGTCCAAATGGTGAAGATAGCTGCGGCTAAAATGCTGACAGGTATGGCAATCGCAGCGACTATCGAGCGGGCTTGTATCATCGCGATATTTGGCGTTACGCAGTTTTATAACCCCCTCGCTGGTAAATAAATGGCCATTGCGTGCGTTGCGGGTTGGCATCACACAATCGAACATATCGATACCACGGCGTACCGCTTCTACGATGTCGGCGGGCTTACCTACCCCCATGAGGTAGCGCGGTTTGTTTTGGGGCATGTCCGCAGTGATATGTTCAAGTACCCGAAGCATATCTTCTTTGGGTTCGCCGACGGATAGTCCGCCAATGGCGTAGCCATCAAACCCTATTTGCGCGAGGCCGTTTAGCGACTCTGTGCGCAAGCTTTC
>JAYWHF010000319.1:0-3537 GCA_043777855.1 Gammaproteobacteria bacterium
AAATTAATTTTAGAAAGTGCGGACAAGAAAAAGTATAATGAATCTTTTAAAGGTTTTTTCGAAAAAATAGTCGACTTCAATACGCTCTTTGCCGAACAGCGTACCGAGCTGAAACTTAATACCTTGGCTTTGACTGAAGAGGAGCAAAACAGGTTAACAGCACTAATCAATACGACTGACCGCGAGCTTCAGTTATTAAATAACAAAGTCAGCAAATTGAAATACTATAATAAGCCTTATGAGCAGCCGGTCGACTACAAGAAAATGGTCTCTGAGAAACACGAAGAAATTAAAAAGCAGTTAGCCACAAATGAAAAGCTGATACAAAAATTTGAAATTATCATGCGCAATCTTATTAAAATTGAGCTCGATCAGCACGAAGAGCGTATGCGTTACTATTCGGCACAGTCTAGGCTGGCAAAGGCGCGCTTATATGATATGACTTTGTTATCACTTGAAAAGGCAAAATCAACGGGGAAAGATGTGGGCGCAGATTCAGGGGTTGAGAAGAAATGAGAACAATAAAGTGTGGAATATTTTTTATAAGCGCCTTGGTTCTATTGAGCAGCTGCGCAACAAATAAAGCCAATACATTGGGTGCGTTAAAATATAAACCTGAGAAGGTCGAGAAGGCTGAGAACTTAGAGTTTAAAAATTTAAATCATCAAGAGGTTCGCGAAGAATATAAAGAAATTATCGATCTTTTTGAAGATAAGCAAATCAAAGAACAGATTGAACGCCGTATTGCTGATGTTTATATGATGGAAGGCGTGTACGACGAAAATGAAAAAAAACAAAAGAAAAGTTATTATGTCGATGCGATAAAAGCCTATCGCAATATTTTGGAAAAATACCCAGATTCGCCTGATAATGCTGAAGTGCTTTATCAATTAGCAAAAGCCTATGATATGGAAGGAAACCAAGATGAAGCATTGAAGATGCTTTCGGTGCTAACCTCGAGACATCCTAGCTTTCCAAATATCGCTGAAGCACACTTTCGCGCCGGTGATATACATTTTAACAAAAACGCCTACGCAAAAGCGGAGCAGTCCTACGTAGCTGTTACCCAATTAGACAAATCAAAACTCGCCATTAATGCTCATTATATGTTGGGCTGGGCTTACTATAAGCAAGCTCAATACAATAATAGTTTAAACGCATTCGCATTTGTATTGGATCAGCTTTTGCTAAACCAGACCTCAGTTGAAGCTTTGGGAAAGGCCGAGAAGCCTTTGGTTAAAGACACGCTTCACTCAACAACGCTGACCTTAGACCGTTTGGGCGGCGCCGCTGCCATAGAAACTTTGCCGGCAATTGCGAATAAAAACTATTTGTGGATGATCTACGACAGCATAGGTGATTACTACTTAGAGAAAGAGTTGTATGAAGACTCTGCAAATGCATTTCGGTTATTTGTAAATAATCATAAAAACTCTACGAATGCGCCACTTTTGCATGAAAAACTTATCAATGCGTATAGTAAAGGTAATTTCCCTCGTCAGGTACTCGCCGAGAAGGAGGCATATGTTAATGCATACGGACTTTATTCAAAGTTCGAGGGAAATCGTGGAGGTATGTCGGCTCCGGTTAGTAGTTCGTTAAAAAAGTATCTTGATGAACTGGCGCGTCACTATTACGGCTTAGGCCAGTCAACTCAAAATGAACCTGTCGATATTAATGATCCGAAGAACAAAGACAAGATTGCTGGGAATGGTGAATTGGCCATAGCATCATTTATTAAAGCGGCAGAGTTCTATCGGCAGTATGTTGAAACATTCCCCAACGATGAGCGCATTGATGAAATTTATTTCTTAAAAGCTGAGTCACTGTTCTTGGCAAAAAAATATGCTGATGCAGTTGTTGACTACGAGCGAGTTGCTTATCAACCAAAAGGAAAAAGCGCTGAAAAATACGCTGCCAATTCTGGCTATGCGGCAATTATTTCCTATCAAAAGCACATAGCGACCCTGGCACTCGAGAGCCAGGAATTGAAAAAATGGCAGGCTAAGGCCGTTGATAGCATGTTGCTATTTGCTAAAAAATTCGATACGGATAATCGTGCCCCAACGGTTCTAACCAATGCGGCAGATTATCTTTTTGGATTAAATCAATACAAAAGAGCACTTGAGGTTTCGGGAAGTTTGATTACCAATAATCCACAGCTCGATAAAACACTAAAGAAAACTGCTTACGGAATTATTGCGCACTCTTACTTTAAGTTGGGTGATTATCAAAATGCCGAAGTCAATTATATTAATCAGCGTGATTTGATGGAGGTAACGACCGAAGAATATAAACAAGTTTCTGAGCGCCTTGCAACCTCTATCTATAAAAAGACGGAAGCTATTGTTGAGCGCGGTGAGAAAGAGTCCGCCGTTGAACAGTTACTGAAAATCAAAAAGCTAACGCCAGACTCTACTGTTAGAGTTGCTGCTCAATTTGATGCGGTCACAATACTTCTTGACTTAAAACATTGGGATCGCGCCATTGTTGAATTAAAAGAGCTTGTTGCTCTTTTTCCAAAGCATGAACTGACAGTAATGTTTCCCAGAAAGCTTGCGTATGCGTATGAGAAGAATGAGAACTGGGACCTTGCTGCTGTGAGTTATCTTGGGCTTAGTAAAAATGATCCTGATACAGAAGTTCGTCGTGAAGGTCTATTTATTGCGGCTACTATGTTTGAAAAAATCAAGAACTATCCCGTAGCTATCGAACATTTTAAAAGTTACGATGCGAGTTATACAAAACCTTTTCCATCGCAAATGGAGGCGCGTTATCACCTCGCGGTGATTTATGAAGTTCTGAGTGATACCAATAATCAGCTGTTGTGGCAGAAGTCGCTTATAGAGGGTGACCAAAATGCAGGGGCTCAACGAACTGACCGTAGCAAATGGTTGGCTGCCTGGGCAAGTATTAAAAACGGGGATTATTCCGGCGCACAGTTCTCTGCAAACAAGTTGTATCTGCCCTTAGTGAAGAGCTTGCCAGCTAAAAATAAAATGTTGGAGGCTGCTATAAAGCAATACCAGTTTGCTGCAGATTATGGAATTTTGGAATTTGTGACAATGTCCAGCTATAAGATTGCAAGGTTGTATCAGCAATTTTCAAAGGAATTACGAGAGTCGCAAAAGCCTGCTAATTTGTCAGCAGATGATCAGCAAGTTTATGCCGAAATTATCGAAGAGCAGGCATCTCCGTTTGACAAGCTAGCGCTGGAGTTACATCAGGCAAATATTGATCGCGCTTGGCAGGGCAATTTTAATGAATGGATCGATAAGAGCTTTAGCGAAATGAAAGTATTAAACCCGGCGCGGTTCAACAAATCAGAAACTATAGTGAGTTATGGCGATGAAATACGTTAATTTTGTTGCGGCAACAGTGTTGCTTTGTGGGCTGTTTGCAATTGCTGGTTGTGCTACCAATGCGCCGCGCGTTGCGTCCAATGTTGTATCCACGCTAGCTGCGGAAGCCACACTCGCGCCTACTCTGGATTATCTGCCCGTACCAAAAGTGGATAGTGCCGGGCTAACACTTGCC
>JAYWHF010000320.1:0-3537 GCA_043777855.1 Gammaproteobacteria bacterium
TTTAATCATACCGTCTGTAACTTTTTCGCGCACGCAAACAGATGGCCAACCTTACCCGTTGCAAGGCTGGCGCTTGCTGAGTAAGTTATCAGGCTCCCCAACAACACTGGGTTCCGATCTCAGCTTTTTACAGCTCTATGCGCAAGCAAAATATATTCACGCACTGCCAGTAGGGCGGCTACTACTACGCACTGAATTAGGCGCAACAAAAGTCGATAGAGTTGAAGACCTGCCAGTTTCCAAACGCTATTTTGCGGGTGGTGATGCGAGCGTTCGCGGTTACGATTATAAATCACTCGGCCCCGACGAGCTCAACACCATCACCAACAAAGTCGAAGTCATTGGCGGAACCAGTTTGTGGGTAAGCAGTATCGAATATGACTATCTCGTCTTACCCAAATGGGCAATCGCGGTCTTTTACGACATAGGTAACGCCGCGAATGATTTTAAAGTTGAGTCAAAAAGAAGTGTGGGTATTGGCTTACGCTGGATCTCACCGATTGGGCCTGTACGCATCGATCTTGCGCGCACACTCAGCGATGAAAGTTGGAAGCTACATTTTACTATGGGGCCTGACTTGTAAGTGAATACATCAATATTTCATCGGCTAATGCCTTTCACGCGCTTCAAAAAAATACTTGTTTGGCTCGCGGTTATGTTGAGCGCATTGATTCTTTTGCTCAGCGCTCTCGTTGCGACCGACAGAGGTAGCCGCTGGGCCGTAGAAAAGATGGCTGTCTTGACCGATGTTCGCGTCGGTGACATTAGTGGAAACCTGCTAACAGGGTTGGATGTTTCTAGCATTGCCTTAAAAAATAATGCGCTAAAAATAGAAGCCGAGAAAATTAAATTTCGCTGGCAGCCCATTGCACTTTTCTACACAACTCTATCCATACAATCCTTCTCCGCCGAAAATATTTTTGTTGTATTGCCCTCTACAAAAAATAAACCTGACCTAGCGCTCGAGCACGATGAATGGCCCAGCCTTGCTTTACCCGTACGGGTCGAGCTCGACAATGTAAACATCCACAACATTCACATCGAGCAAGAAGACACACAACTAACACTGCGCAGCCTTAGTGGCTCACTGAGCTTGGGTACATTTCATCTGCGCGTTGAAAACCTGGCAATAGCCAATGAAGAGTTTCACAGCACGATCAATGGCGCCGTGAACTTGCGCTACCCCTACAAATTAGATGCGAAATGCCAATGGCAGTTTCATTCAGAATCAACGATGAATATGGCCTTAAAGGGTACCGCCGATATCAAGGGCGATATTAAAAAATTAACACTAACGCACCAGTTAACACAGCCACTAGTAGTCAACGCAACAGCCACGATAGCACTTGCGCTAAACGACAAAAAGAATAAACCTTCCGCGGAGATTGAAAGCCGGTGGCCAAAACAAGAACTACCGCCAGCACTGATCGCCGCTTTAAGCAACTACGAAAAGTTTTCATTTATAAAATCTATAGTTGACACGGAAGGCCAATTAAAATTGCAAGGCTGGACAGATAGCTATCAACTACAGGGCACGCTAAAAGCAACAACTGCTGAGACTGAACTCTTGGGAGAGCTTAAGATCGCCGGCTCCACAAGCCATGATCAACACAGCCAAAGCAGTCGCATGCAGTGGCGAATAGAAAATCTAAACGTTGAAAGCAAATTTTTGCACAACGAAAAAAATGTCGAACCAAAAAGCTACTTACAGTTAACAGGAATAGTTAAGTGGTCGCCTAGCATCGAGTGGGATTTACAGTTGCGCGGCGAGCACATCAACACGGGGCAGCTACTGCCTGAATGGCCCAGTGACTTAAACATCAACATGGCGTCGCAAGGCGAATATAACAATCAGCGGGAGCCTTCCCTAACCAACTGGCGTGCGAAAATTAATGCACTCGATATTCAAGGAGATTTACGCGGCTTGCGCTTTGAAACAAAAGGCAATGTGGATTTCGATGGTACTCGCTGGCAATCATCCAATATTCATATGGCGCTAGGTGCCAACCAACTCGCGGTGAAAGGGATAGCCGGACAAGATATGGCGATCGAGTGGAATATTAATGCCCCGCTGCTTAGTCAAATTGATCCCAGCATGAGCGGCAGTATTACGAGCACCGGTTTTTTTAAGGGTACCTTCGCTAAGGACAGCAAAAATACACGAGTAATGACCCAACCGAAAATTCAAATGAACGCCCACGTAAACCAATTTTCATGGCGCAACTATTCGGTGGAAAAGTTAGTTGTTGATGCAAGCTCAACGTTGAATCAACACTATCTGTTAACGCTAGACGCTGAACACTTACAGTTTCAGGGCCAGCGCTTTTCTCATCTCGACATCAACGCCGGCGGAACTTTTTCAGCGCATAATCTGGCTGGGGCACTGCAAAGCCCAACCTACGGCTCGCTGAGATTTAATGTCGATGGCGAATGGGAAAAAGACCATTGGCAAGGCAACTGGCGCGACTTTTCTTTTAGCCCGAAGAAAACGCCACGCTGGTATTTATCATCCAGCTCGACAATGCATGCTAGTAAATCTCATGTTGAATTAGGCCGATTGTGCCTAACAACTGCGACCAAGGTTGCTGTAGAAACACAATCGATGTTGAATCAGAATTTATTGCCGCACAGTGAAGCAGCCAATAAAACTTTCCATCAGCTAACGGGAAAATCGGCCCAAGAAAGTGATGCAGTGACTCAAGAATCACCGCGAGTTTGCGTTGTAAGCCAGTGGAGCGAGGCCACGGGTTTATTAGCGTCGCTCAATGCGGTTGCCGTACCCTTGCAGCAAGCTCAAACCTGGTTCAAGCCGGAAGTTATCCTCGCAGGAGTGATAGATGGGCAGGCGCTATTACGCGCTCCGCCTCAGGGCTCAACGCAAGCAGAGGCACATCTACAAACGCGTAACACGCAATTCGTTTATCAGTTTCATGGCGGCAATACGGAGGTATACCCACTGCTTCAGGGCAAGATAGATATCGCCCTAAAGGACAACCAAGTTAACAGCACGCTCGCCATGGACTGGGGGAAATACGGCGTTATTAATGCGGAGAATAATTACCGGCTTGTCGATAGAAAAATTCAAGGCAAGCTTTCCGCATCACTTCCCGACTTAGCACCGCTAGAAAGCTTGCTGCCGTCTTTAAACGATGTTCACGGCGCCGCTAGTGCGGAAGTTTCCGTGCAGGGTACTATCGATCATCCCGACATTACGGGCAAGGTTACGCTCAATAACGGAAGCGCAAATTTGCCAAAGCTGGGTTTGGAATTAAAAGAAATTTCGTTACAGATGAGTAGCGAAAAAGCAGATCTCATTCGTGTTGATGGGCAACTACTCTCAGGTGAGGGCCGGCTTATTTTGAAGGGGCAATTCGACAATATGGGGGCTGAAAACTGGCACTGTCACGGCAATATTTTTGGTGCAGGTATTCGAATCATCCAGCAAACACAACTGTCTGCCACCATCAGCCCGAACCTTACCTTTACTGCCAATGCCAACGCTATAAATCTAACGGGCAGCACCGAGATTCCCTGGGC
>JAYWHF010000321.1:0-3534 GCA_043777855.1 Gammaproteobacteria bacterium
GGTCACCGACGCGGCAAACGCTTCGCACATCGGTGCTTTCATTGAATCACTGCCAGAGAAATACGAGACGCCGGTCGGCGAGCGTGGCCTTAAGCTTTCGGGCGGTGAAAAGCAGCGCGTCGCCATCGCCCGCACATTGCTAAAAAATCCAGCCATTTTTATATTTGATGAAGCTACATCAGCGCTCGATTCCAACACCGAAAAAGCGATACAAGCCGAGCTGCGTGAAATTGCAAAAGACCGCACTACCTTGGTTATCGCTCATCGCCTATCAACGATTGTGGATGCCGATGAAATTTTAGTGATGGAAGCTGGCCACATTATCGAGCGCGGTAACTTTGAAAGCCTAATGGCGCAAAACACAAAATTTGCGCAAATGTGGCGCCTTCAGCAGGAGGAAAATCGCGATGCGGTTTAGGCAGGAAGAAAACCACCGTATTGTTTAGGCAGAAGTAAAGCCGCGATGCGGTCTAAACTAAGCGTTAGTGTTTTGTGCTTTGGCCAGCCTGCTAAAATAGGGTGTGTATCTGAAAATTATTTAAACGGAAATCGCAATGAACCAAACCCAAGTAATTACCAAAGAAATCGACGTTAAAGGCCTTAACTGCCCGCTCCCCATTTTGCGCGCTAAAAAAGCGCTGTCAGAGCTAGAATCCGGCCAAATATTAAAAGTAATCGCCACCGATCCAAGCTCGGTAAAAGACTTCGCCGCTTTCTGCAAGCAAACAGGTAACACCTTGTTGTCGAGCGTAGAAACCGCAGCGGATTTTGTGTTTGTGATTGCTAAGCGGTAGGTATTACTACATCGGCACGTATTGCAGAACCAAGTAGTAGCGGTATCGATAGGCACTGTTTCTAGGTTAAACGGTTGGCAGTTTGAAATGGCTGCCTCTCATCGCCGAAAAAAGGCGCCATGCCACGGTGTGTAAGCACTGGCGCCTTTTGTGGTTTCTTTCACGTTAATAGGCATCTTTAAGGTATGGATGCAGACTATTGCGTTTAAATCCGCCGCGCTAGGGGTTAAGTTGGGGCCTAAAACGGTTGCCGCACTAAATCCAGTTTGCCGCCTGCTGATCTAAGCGTATAGATCATCGTGGCGGCTTGGTTTGAGGCAAACGTGACGGTGGCCGTGCCAACTGCTTCTAGCTTCAAGTTAGCGTTATTGAAGTTAGTGCCATCAAATATAGCGCCACGGGTTTCATAAATTGTGGTGGTGCAACTATTATTCTGTACATAGCAGTTATCCCCCACATACCAACGCGCCACGCCGGTTTGGTCGTACGTAAACCAGCCTAGGTAGGCAATATTGGATGGCGTATTTTGTGTGATAAATACCCCTTGACCATTTGTTTTCGGATTCCACCATAAGCCGCTATACCCTACAGCTAAAGGCGCTACAACCGGCTTTGCTTCGACCAAAATCTCGGTGGAGGCTGTGGCTGGAAGGTCGACAGAACAAGGATCAGAAAACGTCAACCCCGCAGCGCGGGATCCATTTGGTGTTGCCACCGTAATGCGTTTCAGGCCGGGTGAGTCGAATATGATTGGTACCCGAAATGATTTGATTACTATTGGATCTTTAAAAAGATAAACATCAGGCTCCGCAATTAGCCCGATAGGCAAGTTATTTTCATCTACGCTTACACGGACTTGATAATGAACGCGAAAATCGGGTGGATATACGACGGGGGGCGGCGGTAGTCGGGAGGTGCTATACCCGGTGGTGACGATGAGATCTGTAGGCTCGCCTACAAGCACGGTTTTTTTTGCTGGATAAAGTTGAACCGTTCCGCAGGAAATTGTTGCTTCTGCCGAGATACTAAATCCCGCCAAAAACGCCGTTGCCGCTGCAAAGTTTAATAAGCGCATTGAGAGACTCCATTAGAAGCGGCAGGGATAGGAACTACGTAACCTAAGATGCCGTCATTGGACGCTGATCCCACTACATTCACCCAATAGTTAGCTTCATTAGTATCGGTAGTTGAAAAATGGTACTCTCTGGCGGAAAAATATATTCTAATGAGCGGCACTAAATTGAATGCAGGGTTAGGTGATACAAAACCAATGCGCCCTTCAAATGTCCAGCCGCTAGAAACGAGAATATCTTTTTCGGCTAAACTCGATGAAAATAAATGGTTTTTTGTTACGCCGTTGTATAAGCGAAAAAGTGGTACGGCGGAACCAAGAGCTGTCGAACCGTTGTGTGCTTCTGGGTAACCGAAGAGTTTGAAAGACAATCCTTCGCACGAATATCCACCGCCCGGTGCTGAAAGTATATTGCGTTCGTTTTCGTCCGAAGTCCAAAAGTGGCGCTGACTTGTTGGGTTGTAAAGACGGTAGTGACGATCCCACCCCATCGCGGCTTCCTTACCGTTTGAGTGGCCATCGCCATCAGCGTCCTTGTTGTAGAAAGCGATGGCTTTTTGCATGTCTGGACCCACGCCGATGGGGTCCGCGCGAACCGTGCCGGGCGGCAGCAGCGGTGGTTCTTGCGGCGTGCCTTCTTTTTTCAGCAGCGGTAGCAAGTGTCTAGGCCGAATTGCATTGGGAATCTGCTGCGCATTTGATATTGGGTAGGTGGCTTTGTGAATTCCCTGTAATGACATCAATGCGCCCAGCACAATCGGTGAGGCACTGGAAGTACCACTAAATCCGCTTGTGTAGCACTGATTTTCACTGCTTGGAAGAGCGCTAAAACTACTTGGCGGCCAATTTACACGTGCCTGACCGTCGTTGCAATACGGCTCACTACTCGAGAGATTTCCGGAGTGGTAAGTCGTGTAAACGCTATCCCCTTGGCCAAAAAAATCCACGCGCCCACCAAAATTTGAAAATCCGGCTCTAGTATTTCCGCTTGAATTACGCGCGCCCACCAGCGCGGCGCCACTGCCGACAATTGACGCATGATTATTGCCGCCGTTGTAGGGCGAGTAGTTACTTAAATAATTGTCTAAATTCACCCCAACATGAGCGAAGCCATTGGCCGCGGCTTCAACCACCACCAGCCCTTTTGCCACCGCACTTTGAATCGCGTCATAGGCTATCTTCCTTAATTCAACCGGCAGGTAAGGACAATTGGAAAGGCAGCTGGTTGATAGATCCTGTAGCTCAAGCAGAAGGCCATCGCCCGTTCTTAAACCGGATGGATAAAATACACTATTCGTTCGGGTCACAAAGTCTTGGATGGTCGAAGCGACATTTCCGCCGTATTGAGCCAAGGTACCGCTGGGAACTTGGCCGTATCCCCACTGCGCCGCTGGAATAATGCCTTTTACCCCATATCCGTTATGCTGGGCGTTTAAGATCCCAATTACTGGGGTGCCATGTTCTATGAAGAAGCCTGGTTGGCGAAGAGTCCCTATACTGGTCACCGTAGGTAAAGAAAAATCTTCATGGTTGATGTTCCAATCATATTCAATATCAACGAAGCGCGTTCCCTCGCCTTTGCCGCCCGCAAAATTCCACGCATATTGCGCATTGATGCCTGCGGGTGCTGGTTGAAGGTGCTGCTGTAAGGCGCTAAAGTCATGGGGT
>JAYWHF010000322.1:0-9888 GCA_043777855.1 Gammaproteobacteria bacterium
AATTGATGTGCGCGACCCGCTTTAACGGCTTCGATGTACATGCGCTTGAGAATTTCTGCATCGCCTTTTGGATCAAAGGTAATGACTACATCGTCATTATGGATATCTTGCGTGACCAACACTTGTAGTAGACAAGATTTTCCCACGCGAGTAGTCCCATACACACTTGTATGAGCAACCCGCTCAGCTTGCCGTTCGTTAACCGGATGCTCACCTTCCCACAAACCAACGGCATGAATCGCGGAAATACCTTCAACATAAGGAATCGGCGCCCAGGGATTCACCCAATGGGCACGCGACGTTGGCCACGCTAACCAGGCAGCAAAGGCAACATAGCGAGCAACTTTTTGTGGTGACCATGGCCAGGTAGCGTTCACATTTATATTAAAACTTCGTACCATTTTTTCAAATGCACGAACAATTTTGTAACCGACTTGTTGATGACGGTATTTGTGATAATCAAAACTACGCAATTCAAAATCGTAACGACGCTGGGTATGTCGAGCCGTCCATTCAAAACCCAAACCTAAAAATAAATTTTCTTTACTGAGCGGAATATCACGGCTATCAATTTCGTATTTCGGTAAGACGTGCATGCCGTATTGATAGCGCAATAATTTACGTGCTTCCCAAAATCGCATCGCGCCACGCACAAACAGTCCTGCTGCAATCGACCAAGTTAATGAGGGCGTGTGCAATGCACCCATTAAAATAGAAGGCGACAACAATACGAGTGCGCAGGCTAAAAAATAAGTCACTGCTGCTGCCCTTTCGTAAGGGATGCGTAATAGCTGTTCGATGGGATATTTTGTGGTCATGGCGTGAATCATAACCATGAGAAAAAATCTGTCTGCCAACAAATTGAACTACCCATGTGCAATTTGATGGAGGAATGTAGTGTGCAAAAAAAGTTATAAAGACAACCCCAAAAGCTAATGGACTTATCCCGGATAAAAAGCACGCGCCACTCACCAAATGACGTGACTGGCGCGTGCGCAAAAAAGCAAGGGGTAAGGGCTTATGAAGGGTTAACTCTTTTCAAAGGGAAAAGGCCATAAAGGTTAAAGGGTTTGAACGACTTAACTACAAAAGGTTTACGCATGACAAACAATTTTAATAATAGCTTGAACATAGCACTCGAATTGCTCGACAAAAAGGCGTGGGCGACACCACTTGCCGAACTTGAGCGCAACTTCCACGGTATTCCTGAAGGAGAAATAACCTTTGCAGAAGAATTATTAAATTTACTCTGGCTATTACGCACGACCCAACAAGCAGATTCCGATTTACCGTTGAATCATATCTTTGCGATTCGCCTCGCTAAATTGGACGCATGGACATTTCGCTTCAGTAAAATAACACCGACCGGTAAAGAATTTATTAATCCGCTCGTGGCCGTTCCATCCGATTTTACACAAGCAGATTTTGGTCAAAGCGGAAGCGCGTTTCCAGCAGAGGATATTATTAAGTGTTGGGTACGGGATCATTTAGCATGAGTCAACAGCTACCGATTCTTTCAGCCAAAGAACTCTTTGAGCAACTCAAACTCGATCCCGCTATGAATGAGTGGCGGTCGCTCTCGGGCCTGGACAATAACGTGTTTGACGTTCTCATGCTGGAGCCGCTATACCGTTTTGCCGAGGCGGTACAATTAGCGCCAGCGAGCGAGGCGCATCATCATAGTGGGCCTGGCGGTTTGCTAAAACACACCATTGATGTTGTCACTATTGCACTTAAAAAACGTCGTGGTATTCAGTTGCCGATGGGTGGCAGTATCAGCGATATTAATCGCCAGCGTGAATTGTGGACGTATGGCGTTTTTGTGGCGTGCTTGTTACATGACATTGGAAAAATGAGTGCGAACACGCGATTGATTTTATTGCTGAAAAACGGCAGTGAAAAACGGTGGACACCACACGACCAACCCTTAAGCACCTATACAAATACAACGTCTTACCGCATTCAGTTTGAAAAAACGCCGTACCACTATCACCACCAGATTGCGCTGACCCACTTTGATTTTTTATCGCGTGACGCTCGTGCCTGGCTGGCGCAGGTACCGGCCATCATGGCCCAGCTTACTGCGTATTTATGGGGTGATCGTTTTGAAAGTGGCATCATCGGCGAGATAGCTGAATCGGCGGATGGTGAATCCACCGCCCGCAATTTGAAGCTACCCAATGAATCCAGGATTAACAATACGGTATCGGTGATTGATCGTTACCTGCGCATGATCCGGCAATGGATTGCGGAGGGTGCTATCAAAATTAACAGCAATGGCGGCATGGGCTGGGTCGATAACGATGGACATTTGTATTTGGTTTGCCGTTCATTGGCTGAAAAAATTATCCAGGAAGGTTTGTTGTTGGGACTGAAAAATTTGCCGCAGGATCACGTTAGAGTGTATGACATATTGCAAGAGCATGGTTACGCACTATCAACACCGGAAGGCAAAGCTGTTTGGACGATACAAGTGAAAACAGCGGAATTCACACATCAATTTACCTGCCTCAAGTTTGCGGCCAGACAATTGACGGTGCCGACAAAACTGCTATCACCGCTGGAGGGTGAAATAAACAGTGTGGATGCTAAAAACCATGCACCTGAAAAAAATGCACAGGAAACCCTAACGCATGAGGCTGATAGTCATCAGCAAGATGCTGAGAAAAAAACGGGGGAAAAGAAAGCGGCAGAGCCGCAAGAAATGATGCAGGAGCATGAAGAAAATACGGAGACTGACATAAAAAATGTTGAAGAAAAAATACTGCAACCTGCCGGGAAAAATGATACTGCTAAACAATGTTCGGATACTGACAATAATAAAAACACAGGAAACGACGACGCAGGAAACTGTGAACCTTTAAAAAACACAGGCGGACGTCACGATAACGCTACTGCGATAACAGCACATGAATCTGGTGAAGAAAATTATTCATCCCTGTCGGTTGACGGGCATGACACCCCGCGCAAATTTTTAGCGTGGCTGAAAAAAGGTCTTATCGAAAAAACTATTTTGATTAACGATATTAACGCTGAGGTTCATATCGTAGAAGAAGGCGTTTTTTTATTGGCGCCCGCGATATTTAAAACATTTTTAAACAAACACAACTTGTCAGGTGAATCGCAGCACAAAAACTTATCGCGCCGCTTTGCGCGCTTACGTGTTCACGTTAAAGCGGGTGATGTAAACATTCATGGTTATTGGGCCGGAGGATCGAATCGCGTCACCAAGATCAATGGCTGGCTCTTACCGTTTAACGTCATTTACGAAAATGACTACCCAATCCCTAAACCCAACAAATTTATTCGAAAAACACTGGATTCTAAGAGCTAGTGTTAAAACTCACCCTTAGAACATTAAACCAAAGTGTGACGCGCATCACACTTTTTCTGTCACCAAAAGTTGCCTATGCACAAACTATAGCGATAATGGCGCGGCTATTATTTGAGCAGAACGGAACGCCCCCTAAGGATATTTCAAGAATGAAATTGCTAGACGTTGCAAATGAATTTGCAAGATTAGACCTCTTTAACCACTATTCACAAACCACCGTAATTGATATTGCCAGTATTTTCAGTAAGCGTGCAGAGATAATCGAAATTGAACATATCACTCTCACTTCTCTCGCACTTTTTAAGGAACGTACTTTAGCGATTGCTAAACCTGTCACCTATAACGGGTATCTCAGATACTTGAGGCTCATTGGGGATTACGCGTTATCTCACGAATTAATCAGTAAAAATTTATTTCGGGAGGTAAAACTTGCGCCGGTAGGCACCCACCCACCCACCCAAGACAATATCGCGTCGCAGTATGGAAGTCATCATTGCACACCTCCATGCCTATGCACATCGATACGATCCGCATTGGTTTTGGTTGAGTGCCATTCATTGTTTATATTACACCGGCATACGACGACGACAGTTAGTAAATTTGAAGTTATCGGATGTTGATTTTGAAATGAAAACTATTTTATTGCGTTATGAAGGATCGAAAACGTTACGTGAATGGAAAATTCCCTTGCATGACGAATTAGCCCTTAATTTAAGGGTTTTAATTGATCGTTCTGAGTTGCTAACGGGGAGAAAGCTGACAGGAAATGATTATTTGTTTCAAGTATGCCGGTTGAATAAACGTTACAAAGATGATGGGAAAGGAAGAATGCAGGCTGAGTCTGTAACCAGATTTTTTAAGCGGTTGAGTAGGCGCACGGGTTTAAAAATTGGAGCGCATAGATTCAGGCACACATTAGCGACTGCGCTCTGTAATCCAGACGATGGCACTACCCCTGATATTTTTGTGGCGCAAGCCATATTGGGACACACGAGTTTACAAACAACGAGAAATTACGTTACTACGAGTATGCACAGAATGACTCAAGCGTTAAATAAAATAGGATGATGGAAGGATTTATAATGCAGATTACTTGACAAGGTTACAAAAAATGCAGAAACTCTGCGAGGATTCGCTTTTTATTGCGTAATCGTGAGCAGTGCCAGATCTGTAAAAACGTAGGATTATTTTTTAGCAGTTACCCGCAACAACTGGAATTATTCCAGAATTGATAAAGTCCACCCAGCGAAATCGCTAGGTGAGACCCTTCAAACATATGGTAGCTAGAGGCGGACTTGAACCGCCGACCCCAGCATTATGAGTGCTGTGCTCTAACCAGCTGAGCTATCTAGCCATAGTTGAGGGCGCGTATTCTGTCGATAACGACCTTTAAAGTCAACCCTAGGTTGATTTGCAAGCTATTAAAAGACTGCCAGCATTTTTATACCAGCAAACAGTAAAACGACGCCTAGCATTTTTAAAATTGCTGGATTGGCCAAGCGTTTGCTGCCGATCTCTGCGCCGAGGTAACCTCCCACAATCACAACAACGGCCCAGTAGGGAAATGGTTGCGGTAAGGATGCGCCTTGGGAGAGAGAGCCCAACAAACCGGAAATTGAATTTACTAAAATAAAGGCAGCGGCGATGCCAGAAATAACTTTTGGCTGCGCTGCACGTAAAAACAATAGCAGAGGACTTAGAAATATTCCGCCGCCAACACCTGATATACCCGACAAAAAACCAAGCAATGCACCTGCAAGCAATAAATAGTTACGCTCAATATTTCGCGGCGGCATTGGTAATGGTGTGCTCGCTGTAGCGAAAGAACGCCAGGCGGAATAGATTAATACAAGGCCTATCAACGGCTTGTAAACGTGGCCGGGAACAGTGACTAGCCCGCCGATAAAAGCGCAGGGGATTGAGGTGGCAACCAAAGGAATAAATAGCCGCAGAGAAAAAGCGCCTACGCGGTAGAACTTAAATGTTGCAATTGCCGCAACTAAAATATTGAGCCCGAGTGCTGTAGGTTTCATGAACGCCGGTTCCATTCCCATGAGGGCCATGGTAGCAAGGTATCCAGATGCCCCCGCATGACCTACAGAGGCGTAGAGTAATGCGGTAAAGAAAAACAATGCACTGATAAAAACATCATCGGTTGTTGGCGTCACTCGAGGGCCTCATTTATATTTTCGGCGGCTTGCATGGTACTCTGTTTTCGATTCGCTAAACATCTAGGTGCAATCACCCGTATGCAATCACCCATGTGCAATCATCTTTGCGTTGCCAACTATGCATATCATCTACGCATATCACCTATGCATTGCCAGAAATCCTAAAGCCAGCCTAGGTTTTTTCAGGGTCAGACGGAGCACCAATACGCGTGAATGCCGAGGCTTTACCTTCACTAAAAATTTACATCGATTGCCGTGAGCTCCCGCCAATTTCCGGGCTTCATTTTCGTGTCCAAGATTAAGTTGCCAATAGCGAGCCTATGCAATTCCAACACAGGATTTTGGAATCTGCCAAACATGCGCTTAATTTGGTGATAGCGCCCTTCAACAAGAGTTACCATCGCCGTGTAATCGTTAACAATTTCAAGTGTGGCAGGCCGCGTAGTGATGTCTTCGTAGGGGAAATACATGCCTTCAGCAAAGGCGTGAATGTAATCAGAATTTATAGGATTTTTCAGCGTCACTTTGTAAAGTTTGGCGATTTTAGCGTCTGGGCTTGTAAGTTGGCGCGACCAGCGACCATTGTTTGTGAGCAGAAGTAGCCCTGAGGTATTAAAATCTAAGCGGCCAACGATATGCAGATTGTCGACATCCAAGCGTTGTGTTTCATACAGGTTGAGAGACTTTCTTAAGATATCAATGACGGTAACATGCGTGGCATCTTTGGTTGCGCTCACGACACCTATGGGTTTGTTCATCATAATATAAATGGGCTTTTTATTTTGCAGAGTGGTGTCATTCAGCATGACCTGTGTAAATTCGTCGATCAACTGGTGTATGTTGGTGGCATGCACTCCGTCGATCATGAGCTCCTGTTTGGCTATCATCTGCCGTACATTTTTACGAGGTAAGCCTGTATGTTGGCTTACAAACCTATCGAGTCGCGTACGCTTTGAATGCATTGCAATAATTGCTCTATTTTTTCGCGAGGGAAAAGAATTTCATCAGTATTCCCTCGTCTATGGCTCAGGGATAAACGGCGAATGTTTGCCTTGCTATTTTCTTGAGGGGTCCGCATTATTTAAACAGTAATAATTCCATTGTTCCAGAAGAGATTCGATCATGGCGAAAGATGATTTTAAGGGCGCCGCTGGCTATTTACAGCAAGAGCAAGGTTATAGAGATAAAGCGCTAAAAATGTACCCTTGGATTTGCGGGCGCTGCGCGCGCGAATTTGTCTATTCAGGTTTGCGTGAACTCACGGTGCATCACCGCGACCACAATCACGATAACAATCCCTCCGACGGCAGCAATTGGGAGTTGTTATGTATCTACTGCCACGACAATGAACACACCAAGTTCCATGAATTCATTTTATATGGTGCAACCAAACAGAAAGTCATTGCGCCCGCAACGTCAAATCCTTTTGCGCAGCTAAAAGAGTTGATGGAAAAAAAGTAGCTATTGCGCTTTTGGCTAGCCTTCAAACTAACTCGGTCACTGACTTTTTCCAACGATTATGCGCACCTCTATTTTGCCCGTTCCTTGCGAGCAAAACCTAGGTATTTTGCAGAACTTATTTTGAGAAATTATATTATGTCGTCCAACAAAGCTAGCGAATCTTCACCACTAAATATTTTTTCACCGCTAGGCATTTTTTCACCATTAAACGTGGCTGTGTTAACTGTATCGGATACGCGCTGCATTGAAACCGATACGTCGGGTCAGCTCTTGGTGGACCGCTTACTGGAAAGTGGGCATCAACTGGGTGATCGGAAATTGGTGTTAGATGATATTTATCAAATTCGCGCCATTTGTTCGCAATGGATTGCCGATCAATCGATGCAAGTAATTCTCATAACAGGTGGCACAGGTTTTACCGCTCGAGACTCTACACCCGAAGCGCTGGAGCCATTGTTCGACAAACGTGTTGAAGGTTTTGGGGAGCTATTTAGGCAGATTTCTTTTCGCGATATAGGGACCTCTACGATTCAATCGCGGGCAATTGCCGGGCTTGCCAATAGAACATTGATTTTCTGTTTGCCGGGTTCCACAAACGCCTGTAAAACTGCGTGGGATGAAATCATTAAGCTGCAGTTAGATTCGCGTCAAAAGCCTTGTAACTTTGTGCAACATATTGCGATGCTTGATGCAGAGCAGTGTGTAACACGCGCCTGATTTTCCTGATTTCTGCAATCATGTGGGTCGTTTTTACACGATCAACCTAGCTCTCTTTGACAACCGAATTTAATGCACAAAAAGTACTAAAAAAGGCGGCAATCCGCACTTGTGCATCTACACTTTAAATTGTGAGGCAGTGCTTAGTTTGCTCGCTAATTAAATGGTGGCGGAGGCTTGTTAGATGGAGTAGCCTTGGGCAGGCAAGGTTAGCTGAGCAAGAAGCATCAGAGCAAAAGTTATCTGAGCTATGTTTTGCAGAAGGGTTACCAAGTAATGTTCTAGGACGATGGTGCTGCGTGTTGAGTGCAGCAGGCATTAACATTAATCTTCGGGAGTCGATAATAATGAGAGCACAAAAAAATAGTAACAATGTAGATATTTCCCACGTTTTAAATCTCCATCACGATATTGATTGCGCACGCAAGCTTCAGGACGAAGCTGTTAATGCATTTATCTCCGGAGAACTTTCGGAAGATAAAGCGATAGAAGCAGTAAATTATGTAGAAAAATTGGAGGCTTGCTTTGTGAAAGCGGGTGGTTGCTATAAGGATTTATACCACTGATTTCGAATCGACATTAAGTCTGTGTTGCGCGCATGAGGGTTCAACCGCCCTCATGCGTTATTTGTTGACTAGCCTGCACTAATCGGGCTCAATTTTGTACCACCTCAAACCCTCATTACAACGCCGCTTCACCCTCATTTTTTTGCACACCCGTTCAAAATTTCCATTTCTAGATTAGCGCTTTTTACGTGGCGCGTGATTCCCACATTTTCTTTCGTCCCACGTTTGTCAGTTTGTATTTAGTGGGGAGGAAAAGCGCTTTACTTGTGCAATTATTTTAACGTGCGCAAAGCCTGTGCATTTTATAAATGTGTTTTAACTAACAATAACGATAAGTTGCCGCGCTGCATATTCCGCCGTCGTGGCGTTATTACAAATTTAATGTTTATCAACCTTCCCTGAAACTATTTGCCGCTTGTTGAGCGTGCTTCTGCTTTTGCGCTTAACGCGTATGTGAGGTTATTTCAAACGGCTATTTGGTGTCTTGGAGAAACCGGAGTTACATCATGCTAAAAATAAATAAACCCTGTTTTCGGCGCTGGATAGGTTTGTTGCTACTGATGGCAACCAGTCAGTTATATGCTCAAGTTGCTACGAGTGGTTATACGGTGCTGAGCGGCAGTAGCGTGCGTTTCTACGTGAACAATGCTATCTGGGCTGATGTTCATTACACCGTGGGTAATGCTGGGCAGTTGAATGTTCGCATGAATCATAATGCGGATAATACTAACGGATTCGTTGTGACGGGCATACCCCCAAACGCCGTGGTTAAGTACAGCTTCACTCTGCTGCCGTTGACCGGCGGCGCACTTGATACGGCGGAGAGGCAGTTTAATTGTTGTTCCGCGGTTGCAGCGTCTAGCAAGCCTGCGTCGAGTAAAACTGTAAGCAGTAAAGCGGCAAGCAGTAAACCTAAAAGCAGTACCAAACCGGCCAGCGTCACGCCGCCCAGCAGCACGCCATCGCTGGGTAATATTACACGGCTTTATAACAGTGGCACTCCGCTAGAGCCTGAATTAGTGGTTCAATTTGCTGATCGGGTTGAGACCACCTACTCCGATCGCGGTCGCGACCGTCACGCGCGCGAGCCAAAAGAGAAGAGCCCATCGCGCGGGCTTTCTGAGGCTGATTTAATGAAGGAGCTTGAAGAGGGCGCCGGTTATGACCATTACCTCTCGCACTACTGGATAGATCGCACAGTAACGATTGTTATTAAAGATTATGTCGCAAAGGGCGGCAACAAAGTTGACTTTGATTTATATACCTTAACGCCGCTGGGGCCGAAGGACTTAAGGGTGTGGTTCAGAGGCGTGAACACAGTTGCGGAGTATTACGATAATGGTTATGTCGGCCAAGTGCCGGGAGAGGTGAATCATTACCGCAGATCACTGGGTGGTGGTGCCTCGACTAACAACGAAAAACTGCACCGGCCGATAGCCCGTGGCGATCGGATGGAGGTTGAAGTTAGCCAGTTCTTGGAAAACCCGAACCCGGCTGGCAGCCGTAAAAATTACTACGGTACTACTTTTTTATACATGGTCGGTGGCGGGATAGGTACTCAACCTTACGGGGTAGTGCCTTGGGGTGGAATGCCAACTCAGGATGTCGATGGCGGCGGTAATCTACTCAGGTGTGCCGC
>JAYWHF010000323.1:0-3532 GCA_043777855.1 Gammaproteobacteria bacterium
CGGGAGTTGCCAGACTTTACTTGGTCGAGCTCGCGGTTCAAGTGTTTAACTAAGCTGCCAAGATTAATTTCAAATTTTTCCAACACGGCTTGTATATCGCTGTCAGGAATTTCCAAAAGCTTTAATAGCCAGTGCTCTATTTCGACATTGTAATGAGTGCGTGATAAACATAGCCCAGCAGCGCCTTCCAGCGCATTACGGCAAGGTTCATTAAGTTTACTGACGAGTGACTTTAGGTCTATGTTTATCATTTAAAATTCCTTCAATTTAGAGCCAATATTTTTAACTTCGAAAAGTCGTAGGTTACTCTACAACCGGCTGAACTCACAGACGCTATTATATGAGAAACGGTAACATTTACACACTAACAATCTATCAGATATTGCCAATACGAAACTCTTGAAGAATACCTTCAGGTCTGATCCACTTTTTTTGAATCGTCACGGCGTGCAACTTATTTTAACCGGTTTGCAGACACTGTAATTTTCAGGGTTTCATTATTGTCATAGGTGGTTTCATCTGGACTTGAAAGCCAAGTATTCCATCCTATGATTGGTCTGGCGGTCTTATTTAACTGTATTTGTTTTGGTATATCCTTGCGTTTAACGTCGATAATGAAATCATAATCGTGCTCAATACCTACATAGATTCGCACCATGTCATTTAAAGCCCGCAGCGCCTTAGTGCCGGGAGCAAATCGGTAGAACTGCTCGCGGTTTAATGGGCCGAGCGAAATGCGAATCTTTCCCTGAGCGAACCAGCCTTTGTGCCCAAGCATAGTGGAGTGACCAAGCCGAGCATTTTGTCCTTTAGGCTGAGCTCTTGATACAACACGAGTGCGCACATCGGGGATTAACTCTTGCCACTGGCCTACAAATTCTTGAATTTTTACCGGGATATCAAAGTAGTCTTGTAAGATTTGTTTGAGGCCCGCGGATGTGCGTACCTGTTGAGTGAAAAGACCGCTGTAAAACAATAACGATTCATCTTTAATATGTAAGCGGTCATTTAACCCTTTCGTTCCCAGCCCAAGTAGCGAAAGTAGCAATTGAGTTTGAGTATCGAGATTTTTTTTGGTGGTAATGCCTAGTCTTTTTCGTTCGTACTCAATGGGCAGTTGATACTTAGTCGCGGCCTGATAAAAAAAAGACGCCATCCTATGGTTAAACAGATCAAAAAAATGAACCAGAGATTCATCTTTTTGCTTGAGTCTTTGCAGAATAAGTTCGGTGTAGTGGTAGGGCATGACGCCCATGCTGCCAGTTAAACCAAAAAAGTTAATATGCATAAGCCACGGCGGTACTTGCCCGCTGTTAGCATTGCGTTCGATAGAGTAAATTTCAGCATTGGGAAACTTAAAAGTTTGGTATGTTGAGATTCTAATAGTTTCCGACGTGGGCGGAACAAAATGTGCGATTGGATTTTTTGCTCGCATAGAGCGTTCACCCAAAACAACATTTGGAGAATTTAGTAATGTAGCTCGTTCCAGAATTCGCACGGCCTGAAAAAAAGAATAAGCGTGCGGAGAATTCAGTAACTTTTCAACTACAGAAGAATTTTTTCGCCAGCTCGGGGTGGACATTTCTTTAAGTAACCTTCTTTATTTTTACGCTTTACTAAGACTCGGGTAAATGAATTAATGGAGCAATATAGGCCGAAAAAGTGTTCAAGGATTGAAGCAAATAGATAACTGCTACTACCGGTAAATTGGGAGTCATCAATCACAACTTCAATTTCGATTCCTCGGCAAAGCGTCGCGTGGCCATCAATATTCAACGGGGCGCTGACGGGGCGGGCATTTAATGAGTCAATAGATGCAATGAGCGCTCGCGTGGCAGACGACTCTTTGAAATCATAGAGACGTAAAATTTCCTTGATAGATTCTGTCGCATTGCCTGTGCCCGTAATCGATAAGTGGTTAAGGTTTAGGTGCGACAGCAAACGCCAACGCGCGCCATTGCGCATTGGCGGTCTTATCGTTCCTGAAGGTTGCGTTAGGCAACGAATTCTTTCGCAGGGCGGGGCACCATTCACGCACTGTAGTTTGGGTTGCTCCATGTTGAACGGCAGCTTAGCAGGAAGATCTCTATTGCTGCAGGTGACATCAATGATAAGCGTGCGATCATCAGGAACGTTGGGGTTAAATTGCAAATCGACCAAGGTTAAAAAGATGTTTGTGCCTTCATCTCGATCAGCATGATTTAGTTTTGAATGGCGGCGAGATGCATGCCAATAAGCATGATTGTCGTTGTCTTGATGTTCGTGTTTTAAACCATAAAAAGGCAAGTAGTCCTTTTTTTCGCCTTCGGCGGTGGACGCGACTACGTTGTCGACAGAATAAACTTCAAAACCCAGTGGGCGCCTGATATCGGCGATAATTTGATATTCAAGTCGCGTGTGATCAATTTTGATGGGGTCAGCTTTATGTTCGAATAAGTTAACGATCGGTGTGCATCCCAACGCGAATGTGTCCGCTGAAATATTATGCTCTAGCTCTACGTCGGAATTATTTAAATAAATATAAAGATTTAATTCGGTGGTAGCGTTTAGAGGAATTTTTTCGGCCATTCCTTCAATGTCGATAAACATATATTTTTCAGGAAAGACGAAAAATTCGGTCAGTAATCTATAGCCAATAAATGATGAGGGCGGGTAAGGGAATAAACCTTCCTCGCTGCCGAATCCCACGGCTTTAATAGCATCTTTGCCGAGAAATATGGGTGTAACATCAGTTTCACTGCTCGTGAGCACAAGGTTCTGGCATTCGTTCAACAGCATTTCGTACAGAGGATTTACATGCTGAGGTTGCCCTTTTAAATAAAAACGTAATCTATTTGGCTTTAAGTCCGACATGCTGATGGCGCTAGTAAATGTTTTTAATTGTATGCGTAGCACCGCACCAGCTCCGCGTATTGATGCAGACCCAGGTGTTGCAAAAGGCCGTCCGACCAGAGCCGCTTCGGAGACGAAAAAAGGCATTAGTTCAGTGGCGTAAACGGTGGAAAAACGACAATTTTCCCCCTGAAATTGTTCTGTTTCAAGAAGCGTGTTTTTGGGCATGATATAGCTGGCGTCCAATTGTTCTCTGTCAGCAACGAATTGCACAATGCTCATGGAAGGAATAGGGCGCTGATAATGAGGAAATAAAACACCCAGTAATGCATCACTGAGTTCCGGAAAGTCATCATCTAACTTGTGTTGAATTCGCGCGTTGAGATACGCAAAGCTCTCGATCAAGCGCGATACGTGGGGATCTTCAATCGCTTCGGAGCTAACGCCAAGACGTCCAGCAATTTTTGGATGTTCCCTGGCGAATTCAGCGCCCATTTGCCGAATAAATGCTAACTCTTTTTCATAGTAGGGGAGTAACTCATCAGCCATTTTTTGACTCTTCCACATTCACGGTTCTTGATACCGGGTCCAACATCGAGTCAAACACGACAATTTCTGGTGCAGGGTCTGCATAAAGAGTCGCGTCGATTCTGAACTTCAAGGTTCGGTCGGTGTTATCTTTGCTATCCAGGTGAGTCAC
>JAYWHF010000324.1:0-9853 GCA_043777855.1 Gammaproteobacteria bacterium
GTAGTAGCGCGGGCGGTGGTGGTAGATGCCAGTATGTCGTTGTTAATGATTGGAGCTCAGGTTTCGTTGCCGAAGTACGCGTTACCAACAACGGAACCACTGACATTAATAATTGGAATGTGAGTTGGAACTACAGTGACGGCAGCAGCGTGAGTGGTACTGGTTGGAACGGAAACCTTACCGGTAGCAATCCTTATTCTGTAACCGGCGTTAGCTGGAACAGTAAAATCCTACCGGGTCAAACGGCAGTATTTGGCTTCCAAGGTAATAAAGGTAGCAGTGCTACCGCGCAAGTTCCTACCGTTACCGGCAGTGTTTGTAAGTAGCTTTCTTGTTTATAAGTAGTTTTCTTTTTTATCAGTAGTTTTCTTGTTTGTTCCCCTCCACACCCCGGTGTGGAGGGTTTTTAGTCTCCAAGGACCGATGCGACTAGTGCTATTACAGCAAGCGCCGGTGTGTGGCGCAGGTAGTGGTAAAGGTTCAGCTATAAATAAAACAATAAAACAATAAAAACAAAAGCAGTAACCCTAGTGTTAAACAAATAATCGCCTTATGTAGTATTCCATTAATAACAATAATTTGGAGCACGTAAATGATATTTTCTACTAAAAAAATAGTCGGTGTTGCGGCATTGCTCGGTATGAGTATTGCGGTAAGCCACGCTCACGCAGCAATTTGTGTTTACAAAGTTGATAGCGATTGGGGGTCGGGTTTTACCGCATCTGTCGTTATTACGAATACCGGAAGCTCCACCATCAACGGATGGAATGTAGGCTGGAAATACAATACCAATGCCATGACCAGCGGTTGGAACGCGGCGTTTAGCGGCGTTAATCCTTACACCGCAAAAGACGTTGGCTGGAACGCTGCTATCGCACCGGGCCAATCAGTTAGCTTCGGCGTGCAAGGTAATAATAATGGTGTAGCCGCCGAAAAACCGACAATTACCGGTGCTGTATGCGGCGCGGTTGTGCCAAGTAGCATCCCCGCCAGTGTGAAGTCGAGCGTTAAATCAAGTGCGAAATCAAGTGTGAAGTCGAGCGCTAAATCAAGCGTTATCGCCAGTGTTGCGCCTAGTTCAAAAGCGAGATCAAGTCAGGCAAGTTCAGTCATTCAAACCGGTAATGCAAATTGTGTTAAGCGTGGTGCGGCGGGTGCTGATTGGTTGCGCACTGCTGGCAATAATATCGTCGACCGCGATTGCAATCCGGTTTGGTTGACGGGTGCGAATTGGTTTGGTTTTAACGCGGGTGAACGAGTATTTCACGGCCTCTGGTCGGTCAATATGGAGGGTGTCGTAAAAGCTATCGCGGAGCGTGGTTTGAATATTATCCGTGTGCCCATCTCTACTCAGTTGCTCAAAGAGTGGAAGAATGGTCAAGCTGCCACGACCAGTAGCCCTAACGGCTGGACTAATCCAAATTTAACGGGTTTGACGACCTTGCAAATTTTTGATGAGTTCCTCGCGGAAGCAAAAACCTATGGCGTGAAAGTGATGTTGGATGTTCACTCGGCAGAAGCCGATAACTCAGGACACCTTGCGCCTATGTGGTACAAGGGCACGGTTACGCCTGAGGATTTCTATTCAACCTGGGAGTGGGTTGCTAACCGTTATAAAAATAACGACACCCTTGTAGCCTTTGATATGAAGAACGAACCCCATGGCACGATGAATGATAATCCTCGTTCCAAATGGGATGGCACAAGCGATGTAGATAACTGGAAGTACGCATGTGAAACAGCGTCTAAACGAGTGCTAGCCTTGCATCCAAAAATTCTTGTTTTGTGTGAAGGTATAGAGATGTACGTTAAGCCCGGCAAGAGCTGGAGCTCAACAGACAAAGCCGATTATGACTTTAACTGGTGGGGCGGTAACTTGCGCGGCGTAAAAGATCATCCGATTCAATTGGGCGCTAGCCAAAATCAATTAGTTTATTCGCCACATGAGTACGGTCCTTTAGTGTTTCTGCAACCTTGGTTTACTAAACCGTTTACCAAACAGTCGTTGTTCGACGAAGTCTGGCAGCCCAACTGGTTTTTTATTCATGAGCAAAATATATCGCCGCTTTTAATTGGCGAGTGGGGCGGAAGGCTGGAAGGTGGAAATGTTCCGTGGATGACGCATCTGCGTGATTTTATTCGCGAACAAAAAATCCATCATACCTTCTGGTGCATCAACCCCAATTCAGGTGATACCGGCGGTTTGATGAAAGACGACTGGGCCTCGTGGGATGAAGAAAAGTATGCTTTGGTTAAGCCTGTTCTTTGGCAAAATTCTGCGGGTAAATTTGTAGGCTTGGCTCACGATGTTCCTTTAGGCGCTGGAGCTGGCACAGGGGTGAGTTTGACGCAGTTTTATCAAGCTGGGGGTGCAAAACCCGTAGGCCCGCTTGCGACAAAAATCGTTATCGGTAATTAATTTGCGCACCTGAATAATTTTATACCGCTCAAGGATGAGCCTGTTAACATTTTCTTTTAGATGATTTGTTCGTGATGGTTTTGTTGTAGATATTTTTTTTAAATGGTCTTGTTTTAATTAGTCTTGTTTTAAATAGTTGTGTAATTCGGTCATGTTTTTTGCTTTTTTATTAGCACTTTTTTAACAAAAATAATGTGGAGTCTAAAAATGATTTTCTCGATAAAAAAAATGTTGGGTTTAACGGCGTTGTTGGGCATGGGCTTGCTGGTTAGCCAGACCCAAGCGGCTACCTGCAGCTACAAAGTGGAGAGTGAATGGAGCACGGGTTTTACCGCATCCATCACTATTCTTAACAACGGCGGCTCAGCCATTAATGGTTGGAATGTGGGCTGGCGATTTAACACAAATCGCATGACCAGTGGTTGGAATGCTACTTTCAGTGGTGCGAACCCTTACGCCGCGAAAGATGCAGGTTGGAACGGAAGTATTCAGCCGGGGCAGTCAGTAAATTTTGGTTTTCAAGCCGATAAAAATGGCGGTGGTGTTGAACGGCCAGCGGTAACTGGTGCAGTTTGTGGTGGAACTGTTCCGACCAGTGTAGCGCCTAGCTCTACTGGAAACTCCGTGTGGACAAACTGCTCTAATGAAAACCAAATCTGTAGTTTTTCTGGAACGAAAAGAGTGCGTTACGGCGCTGGTACGAGCTGGAGAGAAAAAATCTCTACGGGTTCCATTGCCTGTAATAACGCCACATTTGGCGATCCCATACCTGGCACATTTAAAACTTGCCAAACCGCCAATTACAGCGGCCCTAATCCAAGCAGTAAAAAAAGTTCAAGCGTTAGCTCAACGATTAATAACGGCGGTGGTTTTGTTTCAAAACACGGCAGATTACGTACCAATAATGGCCGGTTAGTTGATCAAGGTGGCGGGCCACTGCAATTGCGCGGTATGAGTACGCACGGGTTGCAATGGTTTGGACAATACGCAAATGTGAGTACGGTTAAATGGTTGCGTGATGACTGGAAAGCAAACGTTATTCGTGCGGCTATGTATGTAAAAGAAGGCGGCTATTTGGATAACGCCAGCGTTATCAATAAGGTTTGGGAAACAATTGATGCGGCAATTGCGGCGGATATTTATGTGATTGTTGATTGGCACATTCTTTCAGATGGTAATCCACTCACAAACAAAGAAGCGGCAAAAGATTTCTTCAGAAAAGTAACTGCTAAATATGGCAACAACCCGCATATTATTTATGAAATTGCGAACGAGCCTAATGGCGGTGATGTTAATTGGGGTAACGCGATCAAGCCTTATGCGAATGAAGTCATTCCAGTAATTCGTCAGGGCGCGCCCGATGCGTTTGTGATTGTGGGTACCGCCGTGTGGAGTCAACGTTTAGATCAAGTAGTTGCGAGTCCACTAGCATTTGACAAGGTAGCTTATTCCATTCATTTCTACTCCTGCTCTGCTGAACATCAAGATCCATTGCGCGCAATTGTTAAAGCAGCAGCCGATGCCAAGTTACCAATCTTCTCTACCGAGTGGGGTAATAGTGAGTACACCGGTGCTGGTGCCATTTGCCCCGGGCAGACTGATACTTGGTTGAATTTGCTGGATCAATACGGCATCAGCTGGGTGAACTGGTCATTGTCTGACAAAGGTGAAACATCAGCGGCATTGAGATCAGGTGCCAGTACAAACGGTGGTTGGTCAACATCGCAGTTGACCGAGTCTGGCAACTATGTGCGTAATCGCATGAGAGGTTACTAGTTGTAAAAGTTGTAGAGAATAGCGAGTGTTTTTTTGGCTCAGGGACGAGCTTATACTTTAAAATTATAAAAATTCGACGTGCTCATTACTTAACGCGTCGATTCAAATTTAAGAAAATCTGGTTGAAGCTTTTAATAATGCAAACCAGTTTTATTTTGGCCATGCTTCTTTGTAGTAATATGTACTATAAGGTGCTTCGACGGTATCTAATTCGAGAGCCGTGATCAATTTGTTCTGAATGGTAAATAATAAATAATAAACAATAAATCGGAGAACCGTGAAATGAAATTTAATAAGTGTTATTGCTGTCTCGCATTTCTATTTATCAACACATTCAGCTTCAATTCCCATGCCCAAGAACAAGGTTTTTTCTTGGATGATTGGAAGGCAAAAACGATTACAGCACCGGTTTATACGCCTGCCACGGCGCCCACTCAAGCCGCCACGGTTACTGTTAACGTCGATGCGGCGAATGTTTTGACTAAAGTGAGTAAATACGTATTCGGTCACAATAGCGCTGGTTGGGCAGGACAACTCAATCAAGATGTCCCATTTTTACAACATGTTAGCAACCTTAATCCTAACGTGATCCGTTGGCCCGGTGGCAACTTGTCGAATGATTATTTCTGGAATGCAACGTCGCAAGCAACAACACCAAAAGATCTTCCACCGGATTTTAAATTTGGCGACTTACAATACGGAGCCAACAAAAGCGGTTGGACCATGTCAACCGATGCCTATTACGACATGCTCGCCAAAACCGGTTCAAAAGGCATTATCTGCGTTAACTATGCGTATGCACGTTACAGCACCAGTGCCGATCCGGTAGCGACGGCAGCTAAACACGCTGCGGACTGGGTACGTTATGACAATGGTCGTACGCGCTATTGGGAAATTGGCAATGAAAACTATGGCAATTGGGAAACTGGCTACACGATCAATACGGCATACAATAAAGATGGGCAGCCGGCCACTATCAGCGGTGAACTCTACGGAAAGCACGCGCGTGTTTTCATTGATGCTATGAGGCAGGCAGCAAGAGAAGTGGGAAATGACATAAAAATCGGTGTTGTTGCGATGGATAGCTCGCCTGCTTACAACCCCGTAATGCGTGATTGGAACAAAGGCCTGATGCCACAGATTGCTGACAAAGCCGATTACATTATTTTGCACTCCTATTACACTCCCTACGATCAAAACTCTACAGTAGCCACTATTTTAGATTCTGCGACAACTGTTACGAAAACTATTAAAGACTTTGCCATGACTGGTTTGAGAACCCATGCTAATCACGCTCCTTTACCTGTTGCATTGACAGAGTGGAACATTTTTGCTAAAGGCAGCGGCCAAGCCGTTTCTTATATCAATGGAATGCATGCAGCTTTGCTTCTCGGTGAAGTGATAAAAAATAATTATGGTTTGGCAACTCGTTGGGATTTTCTGAATGGTTTTGATAACGGCAATTCGCACGGTCTTTTTTCTGATGCGGAAACTGATGCTACTAAACATGTACCTCGCGCGCCTTTTTTCTATATGTATTATTTTCAAAAAATGTTTGGCGATAGAATGGTTAATTCAAGCGTTTCTGGCAGTGCAGATGTAGTGAGTTATGCGTCTACATTCACCTCGGGTCAAAGCGGCGTTGTTGTTGTTAACAAAGGCAATACACAACAAATCGTTAATTTAAAAATGAATAATTTTAACGTCGGTGCCCGCTATTATTATTATGTATTAACCGGCGGAACTGATAACGGTAGCTTCTCACGCAAAGTGTATGTCAATGGACAAACAACGAATGAAGGCGGTGGTGGCCCACAAAACTACGCAACATTGAGCCCTTACGGCTCTGCTATTAATGGCGATATCAAACTAACCCTGCCGAAAACCAGTGTTCTTTACGTCGTAGTTGATAAAGCTGTTGCCGCTAATTCATCTCGCAGTAGCTCATCTCAAGCGGCTTCTATTTGGACAGCTTGCGCCAATGAGAATCAAACCTGTAGTTTTTCCGGTACTAAACGCGTTCGTTATGGTGCAGGTACAAGTTGGAAAGAAGGTGTTTATACCGGTTCGGTACTTTGCGGAAATCAAGCCTTCGGTGACCCTATCCCCGGAACCTTTAAAACTTGCCAGATAGCCAATTTTTCAGGTCCCGCGAGTTCAAAAGCCGCATCCTCTAAGCCTAAAAGCAGCACTCCGAGTACAGGCGGTGGTAATTGTAAATACACCGTGGCAAGCGAATGGAACAATGGCTTCACCGGCACTATTCGTATCACCAATAACGGAACCAATGCTATGAACGGTTGGAATGTGAATTGGGCCTACACTGACGGCAGTAAAGTCACCAGCAATTGGAATTCGACGCTAACAGGCAATAATCCCTACAACGCTACTAATGTAGGTTGGAATGGAACTATTCAACCCGGGCAGTTTGTTGAATTTGGTTTTCAAGCGAACAAGGGCACTAGTCCGAACCCGCAAATTCCAGTTGTGACTGGTCCATCGTGTAAGTAAATGTTAGTTGTCGCTTAGCGGCAGGGGCTTATAGTGACTCAATGGCTCTTGCTGGCTTCGCGGCCTAATAGATTTTAATCGGCAGATGTAATAGTAGTTCAACATGAAAAGCGTAGGCTCATGGTTAAAAATAATTTAATTTTTTGTGAGAGGACTTTATGGGGAATTTAAGAAATTTTATAGTTGCCGTTGTTGGTATCACAGCGAGTAGCTTCTCGTTTGCCCAAAGTTTGTATACCCAATCAGGCAGTGATGTACCTTTTGCTCAATTAATTAGTCAAAATATATTGCCGGTCGGTTTTAACTCAACGCTCGGTGTAAAAGGCTCAGAGATAAATGTCAATAATGGCGTTGTTGAAGTGGGAGCTTACGCAAGGTTGGGCATTGTACAAGCGATGGGCATTCATACCGTCGGCAATAGTGCGATATCCCGCGCTAGCTTTCCGAGATGGTCTCGCTGGTATCAGGAAGATGGTAATACACAGGTATTCCGTTTGTTTAAAGGTGAATACAACGTTCGCAACACGCGTGGCCAAGCCGCAAGAATAGAAGCGCATAGTAATGTTTCTTGGGGCAGAGGCGCGTGGCATGAGTGGGTTGGTAGGTACACCTTTGTTAAGCCAATGAATGGGGCTATTTTCCAAGTATTTAATCCCATCAATCAATGGGCCTTACAACTGGGCATGAATTCTAATGGCGACATAACGCTTAATCATCGTCGCAATCAGGCGGATCAAGTTATCGCTCGTGGTATGGCAGGAAAGGGTTTTGATTTACGCGTGAGAGATAACGGGCAGGATTACGAAGTCTATATCAACGGCGCAAAAGTGGGTGCGGGCTCATACGATCGTCCAACCGGTAACTCTGGTTTTCGTTGGGGCATGTATGTTGGTGCTACTGACGTGACTCAGGATGGAATGATATTTGTAACAGGTGCTACCGTTGACCCAAGACCCGGCACTGTAGTAACCCCTCCAAAACCGCCATCATCTGTTGCAAAAAGCTCAACACCTAAACCAACTTCTACAGCTCCAAGAAGCAGTTCTCCCGCAGCCCCAAGAAGCAGCTCTTCTGCAGCAGGCGGCGGTAAATGTACTTACCTTGTTGGCAGTGAATGGAATACCGGTTTTACCGGCACCATTCGTATCACTAACACAACTACCCGCGTCATCAATGGTTGGAATGTTAAGTGGGCCTATAGCGACGGCACTAAAGTGACGAGTAGCTGGAACGTGACGCTTACAGGGGCTAATCCTTACAGTGCCAGTAACATAAGTTGGAACGGCGCTATTCAACCCGGGCAATACGCGGAGTTCGGTTTCCAAGCTAACAAAGGCAGCAGTCCAAAAGCGCAGATACCGTCTGTTACTGGAAGCGCGTGTCAATAATAATTGCTTAAACTTTTTAGTTGTTTAATAAAGCTTGGCTATTCATCAGAAAATGAATAGCCAAGCTCGTTAGAGCCTAGTTTATTTGTTACTGGACTATGTGTTTCTATTTCTAGTTGTTTCTAGTTGCTTCTGGTTGCTTATAGTTTAGTTGCTTCAGAGTATCGAGTTAAAATCCCCTAAAAATAATTGAACCTTGAACCTTGAGACTTGCAGATATGAAAATTAAAACCGTAAAATTTTTTGTGCTATGTACGCTGTTTTCGTTGTTTTCGTTATCGAGTTTTGGGCAAGCTTTCACTCACCCCGGAATCATGAATAGCAAAGCAGAGCTGGAGCTTATTAAGAAAAAAATAAATGCCGGTGAGCAACCTTGGACAAATGCATTTAACGCATTGAAGGCTTCGGAGTTTGCATCTTTAAACTATCGGGCAACGCCCTATTCTGTGGTCGAATGCGGCTCCTACAACAATCCCAATATCGGATGTAATGAAATTAACGATGACGGTAAGGCCGTCTATGCCCAAGCACTCATGTGGTATTTTACTAATGATGTTCGCTATGCAAATAAAGCCAAGGAAATTATGAGCGCTTGGTCTTATAAGTACCAACAAAACACGCAGAGTAATGCGCGGTTAGTGGTTGCTTGGGCCGCGCCTTACTTCGTTAATGGTGCTGAGATTATTCGTCACTCAAATGTAGGTTGGAGCGCTAGCGATTTGAACTCGTTTAATGGGATGCTGAATAAATTTCTTACTTACCTAACGGCCGATGAAAAACCGCTGAATAACTGGATACTATCGCGTATTGAAGCGCATATGGCTATTGCTGTTTTCAAAGACGATCGCGCTTCCTTTAACCAAGCCGTAGCGCGCTGGAAGACCTTTACCCGTGGCTACTTTTATCAAACCACGGATGGGCCAAAGCCAAGTTGGGCGACGGCAGGCATTAACGGTTTTGCAATGGAAACCTGTAGCGATTTGGGTCATTTGGGGCTTGCTGTCCGCTCCACACTTAATGCGGCGCAAATCGCTTACGTGCAAGGCGTGGATTTATTTTCGTTAGAGCGTAAACGTTTGGGAGATACATTAGAGCTGCACGGATCCTGGACAACAGGTTCTAAAGCCGTGCCATCAAATGTGTGCGGTGGCAAAATTATTACTTCACCTTCAAATCCTGTGGGTATTTCACCGCCAAATGGTGGGGGTTCAGGCACTTACGAGATTGCGAGCCGTCACCTTGTCGAGCGTTTGAATATGAACTTGCCTTACACAACGCAAATGAATAAACACAATCTATTCTATCCCGGGCGTTGGGTATCTAAGTGGGAAACTCTCACGCAATACATTCCTTCGGCCATTCCAAATAATCCTGGTACCACGCCAACCGGTCCTTCAGGTTATAAATACGCAGCTCCAGAAAGTGCTGAGGTCGTCGTGACGGGAACTATGAATGTTGCCTTTGGGGCAAACGGTAAATTTGAGTATCTCTATGGTGTTAAAACAAACATTGCCTGCAACAATGCGACGTTTAAAAGAGATCCGATACAGGGTGTATTTAAAAGTTGTTTTGTACAATCTGTAACGCCGCAAGCGGCTAGCTCTAAGCCGGCTTCCTCTCGGCCTAATGTGAGTAGTGTTGCGGCCGGTGGTGGAAGCTGTAAGTATTCGGTTGCCAGTGAATGGAATAATGGTTTTACCGGAACAATACGTATTACCAATACTGGGTCTGGTGCGATTAACGGCTGGAATGTAAGTTG
>JAYWHF010000325.1:0-3524 GCA_043777855.1 Gammaproteobacteria bacterium
GATTTGATTCAGACGTTTTCCAGGTATCAATTGATGAGATTGTTGGTAGAACCGGCCTGAATTTCGAATACTTAAAAGCTTCTGAGGCTGAACTTGAAGCTGATCCGGGTGTTGAAAGAGCCACAGGTGTTGTTCGGAAAAAGCTGGCACACCCATCGGATATAGTTCTGTAATTTTTTGGGAGAAATAATCGGTGAGGAATTCTTACGTAGAAAATGTATCTAAAGTTTACGATTCTGCCGCAGATAGACTCTCTGAAAAGCAAGATCTCGTTTTTGATGTTTATGCAAAGTTATCAAGTAAATCTTTGCGATACTTGGATAAAGAAAATATCAAAAATCGCATTAGCAGGTTGCTTAAAAATCCTCTCGTCGAGAAAGCTCTGACTGAGAAAGGAGTCGCCGCTGAGTTTAGGGATTTTGTTGATCTGAATGGACTGAGTGAAAAGGCGAACTCAGAGCTCGAAAGGGTAATAAATGGTGCCGATTTCATTCCCATATGGTTTCTGAATAGAGGGAGTGAATTGCGGCGTACTGTAGCGAGGGTTCTTGTGAGAGTTAACGGCATCAGCTCCTACGGGACGGGGTTTTTGATTGGTCCGGGCGTCCTCATAACGAATTGTCATGTTCTTGATTTCACAGATGTAAACGGTTCACCGATCAAAGATAATCTTGCTGGTGTAACGGTAGAATTTGATTACGAAGAGACGTTTGATGGATCAATGCAGAAGAGTATCTCGTTCAGTCTTGATCCTGATTCGTTACTATTGCAAAGCGCTTGGCATGAACTCGACTATGTGGTTGTGGCATTGCAGGAACGCAGTAGAGATGGTGCGGTTACAATTGATCAGCTTGGTTACAATAGGTTGGCGGGAGACTTAGGGAAAATAGCCAAGGGAGAACCCGTTTATATCATACAGCACCCAAACGGGCAGCCTAAGCAAGTTGTGTTACAGAATAATCGGCTCATTGATCGAAGTGAAGATCTGCCTTATCTCACCTATGAGGCAGATACTGATTTCGGAACATCCGGCTCTCCGGTATATAACCGGCAATGGGAAGTGGTCGCTCTGCATCATTCTTCAGAGATTGCGCGTGACGGCCTTAAAAATATTTTGGCTAAGGACGGTTCTGTGTGGGCACCGGCGATGGGATCGAAGAGTGTTAAATTTCTGCAATTGAACGAAGGGATTAGAATTAGCAAAATTCTGTCTAACTTAAGCCAGAAGTATTCAGACTTTTATCGCCAAATTCGTAAAAGTGGCGACCAAGGGGAAATATATACATCTCGCGGCTTGGGTTTACTTGAGATTACTCTTCGTACACATAATGGTGCTCAGCCTGTAGATTTAATTGCTCCCATACCAATTGCTAAACTTAATCCCACACCCAAGTTTTCTAATCCTGATTAGTGTTTAGTTTAAAATGCACACTGAAACACTTCGCGTGTTGTTCAGGTAGCAGAACACAAAAAATGAATTCGGTATTGGAAAACAAATGAACGTTCTTGAAAGTTATGAAGCCTTATTAATGCCTCCTCACAGTTCGAAAGTACACACTTTTAGAATGCACTCACGCTTTTTGTTTTTGATACACCGCACATTTTACTGTCCGGTGTATCGGTCTCAATACCAGAGGCCATGAGCTCGCGGTCAAAACTGGACCACGGACGTTGGACATTCCGCCAACGCTGAAAACTTTTCCGTAATTAAATCCCGCGCTTTTTGGTTGGAATTCGGATTTTTTGCTGTTTCAATAGTTGCGATGGGGCAGATACGGTCTAGCGTTACCAAGCTCAGCGTCAAGTATTCTGTCATAACCTGGCCGACTTGCATTTTCAACCGGAAGATCATAAATTTTGGTTGCTTATCCACTAAATGCCACTCGATAACCTTGCCGGGTTCCATCGGCAATTCTTGCGTAATCGTTTCTAACTCTGAGCTCGCCGACGTGCCCTTTGCAGCCACAGTAATCGTGAAGTATTGTGGGCTCTGCTGCTTAATATCCACCTGATAGTTGCCAACAGATTTGCACGCCAACTCAGAAAACGCCGCGTTTACATTTTCTATTTTTTCTCTACACTCGCCAATCGTTGAATAGACAATCGAAACCGCCTGTGTTTGGCAGGCCAGCAAAGAAAGGCAGGCACAACGAGAAAGAAATTGCGAAAGATTAATTTTCATAAAAAAATATCCTAAAAAAAATGTTAAACACGAGGCATATCAAAGCCAGCAATTGTAAAGTGCATGCCATCTTTACGAGTGTAGTTACCACCCCAACCGAAACCTGCATCAATAAAGCATTGGGCAAATTCTTTACTCATTTTTGGTGTTTCGCCCAACCCATTTCCGGTCATGTTGATGTCTATCGCTAAGGCCCATGAGTGCGCAGACCAATTTGTAGTGCCGCGCGTTGCACGAATTGCATGAGAACCACCAAATTCTTTTAACTCTCCCAGCAAATTACGCGAGAGCAAATTCTTTAACGCCGCATCCAAGAACTTATGCATTGCTTTATGGCAATAAACAATGGTCACTTTATTTTTTTTGGGGCTATACACATTGATCCAGTTATAGCTTTTATCCTGCTGGATAGCGGTAGGCACGGTATAGCTCACTAAAAACTGGCTCTGTTTCGCCCATTTTTTATCTTCGGTGATTGCGCCATAAACGGATGCAATGTCACCCCTAGTTTTGAGTTTACGGGGGTCGGTATCGCTAGTCGCAACAGCAGTAACGCCTCCTGATTTCGTCCCGGTCTTCGGCGAGCTAACCTTAATGCCAACACCCGCGACTATCGGCACATGAGAAATTCCACCACTCGATTTTTCGAGCACCTTAAGTGTTCTCCCACCCGGATCAATACGACCATCCGGCGGCGCCATTCCCACCACGACAGACTGAAAACGAATAATTGCACTGACGGTCTTTCCACCACAAACTCCATCTTCTTTCAAAGGCGCCTGACACGAGCTCGTCTTCGCAAAACTGTGTTGATTAAGTGCCTTTTGAACATGAAGAACTTCTGACTTATTATTAGTGCCTTGATTCCCAACACTCGATTTCAGCATAGCTATTTCTCCGCTTGATGTAATTAATGTATCAATAAACGTTTATCTGTCACTACCCAAAACATCTTAACTGCTCATCACAATTATATCTATGTGACTTACTATCAAAGAGCGCTCTCCGCCGCCGTGAGTGTTTGAAACGAATGGTGGTGCCGAAGGTTAAACTCTTTTACGTGCTGTCTGTTGGCAGGATTAAATCCTGTTTGACGTAACGCTGAAATAAATTCTCTAAACTCGCCGGTATCTTTCGAGGTGGTTGCCAGTGGCTGGCGCGACAAGGCGTGATCTGCAACAATTTTTGCACCGCGTCTTACGCCAGCGTCATGCCCACGGTCATCAGAATAATATTGGGAAATCATTAGCAAGCGCGTGCCTATAAAACAGGCTTCTTCTAAATCATGGGTTACAAAAAAAATGGTTAGCGCTAATTCTTCATGCAACTCCATCAAATACAA
>JAYWHF010000326.1:0-3515 GCA_043777855.1 Gammaproteobacteria bacterium
TTTGGCGCCAAATACTCGAAGTAGGAGCCGTATGCGTTAGTAGCGCACGTACGGATCTGTACGGGGGGCGCTGGGCGACCAGTGTTCCTACCGTGACCAATACAGCCTCGGTGGAAATGATATTTGGAGCTTACTATTAGATTCGCAGGGAATTCTATGGGTGGGAACTGACGGTGGTGGTATATCTGTTTACGACAAAGATAAGGATAGATTTATAAATCACAGAAATGAAGTGGGCCGCACAGGATCGCTAAGTACAAACGTCGTGCGCAGTTTGTTTGAAGATAAAAATGGCGATATTTGGATAGGTAATTACCCCGCGGGCATTAATTTTTTTGATCGTTCGAGCTCAGCCATCGCATCATACGCAAACGATCTGTCTAACCCCAACAGTCTCAGCAACACATCTATTCTAGCTGCTGCGGAAGATAGCAACGGAAACTTGTGGCTTGGTACTGATGGTGGCGGCTTGAATTTTTTTGATCGACAACAAAATCAATTTAGCCATTTCAAAACAAATCCGAATGACAGTACAACGATAAGTGACAACGCGGTCTTAAGCACTCACATTGACTCCTCCGGATTAGTTTGGGTGGGACTTGGAGTGGTGGAGTGTCAAGTTATGACCCCAACACAAAAAAATTTACACGCTACCCGTTTGATATCCAACGAAATGTAACAACCAGTGTATCTACCTCACTCAAACTTAATAGCCAATCCGTTTGGTCTATTATGGAAGACCAATATCATAATTTATGGATAGGCACACACAACGGAGGATTAAGTAAATACGATCGCAAAACAAAAATATTTACGCACTATGTGTTCAAAGAAAGCGACCCAACATCTATTAGTTCGAATCTAGTTTGGACAACTTACGAGGATAGAAAAGGTAACTTTTGGGTTGGCACGGTAGATGGCTTGAGCCTCATGGATCGCGCAACAGGAACCTTTAGGAGGTTTGTTGCAGACGCCAAAAACCTCTCAGCAATCAGTAACTCATCGGTACTGTGTATCTTCGAAGATAGCAAAAACAGACTTTGGATAGGTACAGCTTCTGGATTAAATTTAATGGACAGAGAGGCCAATACCTTCCGCACCTTCAATAAAAAAAATGGCTTTCTCAATGATGCTATTAAATCCGTAGTGGAGGACACGCGTGGACTATTGTGGGTCAATACGGACAATGGCTTTTCATCCTTTGACCCAGAATCAAAAAAAATAAAAAACTATAATCGCTTAAATGGACGCTTGGTTGGTGATTCCAAAGCCCGTAGAAGTCTAGTCACCCACAGAGGCGAACTCATTTTTGTCGGCACCAATGGTTTGCGAATTGTAAACCCTAGCGAGTTATCAGAAAATAAATTAGTTCCGCCGGTGGTCTTGACGGACTTTAAGTTATTTTCTGATTCAATAGATATAGGCGCCACAGATGGCATTCTACCCATGGCGATCAACTATAACAAAACAATAACCCTTGATTACACGCAAGCCAATTTCACGTTCAATTTCACTGCACTGAATTTCAGAAATTCAGAGAAAAATCAATACACTTATAAGTTAGAGGGGTTTGAAAACAACTGGTTATCCCCTGGAGCTCAACGAACAGCGAAATATACTAATCTCAGCCCTGGCACTTACACGTTTAAAGTGAGAGGCAGCAACAATGACGGCCTATGGAATGAAGACGGAAAAGCCATCACCATTATTCAACGGCCTCCGCCATGGAAAACCTGGTGGGCGTATTTACTTTATGTGTTAACAATCGTCGCCATTGTTGTGCTATTTGTTCGCGAGCAACGCAAAAAACGTCGTGAAATAGAAGATCAAAATCGCCTTTTGGAAATTAAGGTGTTTGAGCGCACCGCCGAGCTACGCGAAAAAAATAATGACATACAAGCCATGCTGAGTAATATGCGACAAGGTCTTTTTACCATTGATATCGGCGGTAATATCCATCCCGAATACTCTCGATATTTAGAGGATATTTTTGGCACTACGAATGTTTCAGGCCGCAGTGCCATTATACTATTGTTCGAAAAATCTAATATTGGTATTGATACAGTTGACCGAATTAAAACATCTATCTATTCGATTATTGGTGAAGACGAGATAAATTTTGAGTTAAATTCGCACTTACTCATCCACGAGTACAATGCAGACGTCAATGGAAAAATAAAATCGCTTTCACTGGATTGGGATTCCGTTGTCATCAACAACATCGTGGTTAAAATTATGGTGTCCGTTAGAGATGTTACGCTGCTCAAAAAAATGGAACACGAAGCGCGCAACAAAAAACGCGAACTGGATATTATTAGCCAACTATTAAACGTTTCAGCGAAAAAATATTTAGCTTTTTCTGCATCCACAGAACGTTTTATTGACGAAAATTGCTCACAAATTCAAAGCAATGAACACTTCAGTGAGAATGTCGTCGCACGGCTATTTCGCAATATGCACACTATCAAAGGCAACTGCCGCACCTTCAATTTTGATCATTTCAGCAACGTCGTACACGAGGTGGAATCGGTTTATAGTGCTCTCCTAGCGGCATCTAATGGTGGTTGGGACCGCGATCTGCTCTTAAGCGATCTTTTGCGCGTTCAAAACATACTAGAAGAGTATGAGTATATTTTTTACACGGTGTTAGGTCGCGGTGAAAGCCATGGCGAACCTCTCGATCAAAACGGCTTTTGGGCAGATAGCAGTGCCATCGAAACTATTCAGCATAGTATTGATACGGCAAATAGAGAATATCCCTTGCTGATTAAAACACAGCCCTTGCTGCCCATCCAGTCACTGTTAAATCGTGCCTTATCCAGCCCGCTGAGTGAGCTGTTAAATGATATTGTTGGTGCTTTGCCTTCAATGGCTTTACAGCTTGATAAAGAAACACCGAAAGTAATCATTAATGATAACAACGTGCGTATAAAATTTATCGCGGCAGAATTAATAACACATGTTTTTACACATATTTTACCTAACAGTGTTGATCACGGTATTGAAACCGCCGCTGTGCGCACGCTCGTCGGAAAACCTAGTGCAGGTACTATCGACGTCCGCGCTGTACCACAAGAAGATAAGCTATGTATTTACATAAGGGACGACGGGCAGGGCGTAAATATCGACCGTCTATTTAAAAAGGGTGTGGCGGCTGGTGTATGGCACACTGAAGATAAACCTAGTTATGCGGAAATCGCCCATTTAATTTTTGCGTCCGGTATTTCGACCAAAGAAACCGTCACAACTATTTCTGGTCGTGGAGTGGGAATGGATGCTGTAAAAGAAATTTTATTGGCGCAAGGTGGCAATATTTTTTTGCAGTTGTTGGGTGATAACGCAAAAGCTGCTGACCTTGGTGTAGGTGTGATGGTACCGTTTGAATTAATTGTGGAATTACCGCAAAGTGCTTTTTTTGAATTATTTTCTTAGCTTACTAGCAGGGCACAAATAAAGAATACTCTTCACTTTAAAACCGTATGAGGCATGGATGCCGATTCGAGCCTACACGGAAG
>JAYWHF010000327.1:0-3513 GCA_043777855.1 Gammaproteobacteria bacterium
GCAAGACCTTCTTGCACTAGATCAATACCCGTCATCATACTAAATGCGTGACCGGCAACTTTGGCGTGTATAGGTTCTTCCATACGCGCCAGCAACCAGTTAACACCATGCGGGTCACCCAGTGCTGACAGTGCAATGATTGTTTGAGCTGTTTGCTGTGGTGCTTCCACGAGTTTGTTGATCCAAGCCCATGCTTGTGTTTGGCACCTAAACGCAATATCAATAGCGTTTAACTGATGTGAATTTGTGTGAAAAACATAAGGTTCAATAACACGCAGCGCCGCTGAATCACCCAATAATAATGCAGACCAACTCGCCCAAAATCTAACATCTGCATTGTCATGCGTTTGCGCTGAGTTGAGGTGGGATGCAAGATCATGGCGTTTTAATTCACCGATCAAGCGTAACATCCGACAATACAACGGTATGTTTTCTCTATTTTCCGATTCGTCAAATAAGCCCTTCAAATAACCCAGCGGGTCTAAACGCCGAACACTGCAAGCTGCAACAGCCAGATGTCTACGCCGCATAGTTTTACTCTCTAGCCACGGCTTTAGCAGCGGATGAACTCTGTCGCTAGGTAGCCAACCCAGCGCTGACATTAAACCTTTTAACGCGTCTTGATGATCGGTGCTTAGCTGAATAACTGTATTTATTTTTTCACTTTCGCCACTATCAATCGCCAAAATGGAGAGTACAAAAAATTCACCACCTTCTTTGTTTTCTGCCAGCGCTAAAGCAATTTCCCACGCGTATTGAGGCGCTATCATTACCCCCTTGAGATGATTATTGATACGCAATTCTAATTTACGAATTGAAGTTACGGAATGATGCATCTGTCGCATCGCTAAAGCTCGCTGCATCCAAAGAAAAGCAGCTTCATTAACATGCTGTTCAATCACATGATCGAACAATTCAATTTTATCAATAGTAAGCATAAATAACGGTGGTTCGAATATGGTTAGCGGAGTATGTGAATATTAATGCTATTCAACAAAGGAAGCGCGTTATTAATTAAACAGCATGCTTTCCAATCCATTGTCAGCCGTCCTGCATCAACATCGACAATAAGTGTTTCTATAACAAAGTGCAGCGCTTGTTCGGGAATTCCACGAAACGATAACTTTCCTCCCAGATGAATATGCGGCAGAGAAAAATTTATAACCCCGTCTGGATGCATATTGGTGAGTGTAACTGATTCGCCACCCGCTAAAGTTTGACAACTTATTAAATCTGGATGCGCCGAGTTTTGAAAGCGTGGCTGATAATCATGCGGCAAATAGGGTGCTCTATTTTTTTGCCATTGATCATTATAAGTTCCCGCAGAAAGTGTACGAGGATGCCAGTTGGCGGCAATAAAACCGAACCCAGCGGGTTCAGGGGAATCGTTTAGATCCGTGATCAGGTATTTAGTGCTTTCAATATTGGGCAGCGCTTGCCCATCCATTTCCTTCGGTGTTCGAGCACCCCGAAAGCCTTTACCCACAGGGTTTCGCGGCTCTAGACTCATTAGTTGATCGTTCGCCCAATGCTGCCCTCCATACGCATTTTCATAACGTATTGGCATTTGTGTGAATTCACGCGCAGTGCTGATGTACCCTCTATCCCAAAAACGGTCACCAAAAACACGCAATGTTTTTTTGTTTGAACCAATAGCAGCAACCACATCAATTTGCTTAACCGGTTTGCCATTTGGTGCCCACGCATGTCCAACAATAGCAATGTCTGTACATGGCTTACCTTGATGTACGCAAGTGGGATACTTCAGGCTCGATTTACCAGGTTCGTCCCAATAAACATCTTCATAAAATGGTTCGGGCTGTTCGTCACATAGCGTCCAATTTTCACCCACGTTAAATGACGCCTTAACGTTGACATAAAGGGTATCCACTCCTTGCGCATTCGGTAGGAGTAAATAATTAGCGGCAAAAGGCGTTTTATTATTTAATTCTGGCATCCATAAAATCTCTGAGTGCTAATTTCTCATATTGGTTTTATTAGTGAGGTTAAATAAGCTAACGTCCGCAATGCCCACAAGCCGCTCCTTAGGTTTTTTTATGACTACCATCACAAAGCGGTTTTTTCTCTGACAATTTACATCCACAGAAAAAAACTTTTTTTGATTCTGTTGCCTCAAATTTTATGGGCGTAAATTCTGATCCACTATGAGAACCATCGCAAAAGGGTTGCTTGCTACTTTTTCCGCACGCGCACCAAAAATAATTTTTTCCCGCTTCAACTTCAACGGCGTAAGGTGTATCTGATGCGCGTACTGGATTGCTCATTTCGATGCTCTCTCGATAAATATAATGTATTCGTTAATTACAACAATCGACTCACTTAAATCGTTACGATTTCTGTCGTATAAAGCACTTTCGTTGGCTGACCGTTGGGCGACCCACCCAGCGGTTCCAAACTAACGGCAAGTGCGGCGACTTTCACTTGATCGAGTAAGACATTACGTGGCAAGGTTAGCTTACCCTGTTTTGGCAACAAGCCGAGGGAGATCGGTGGGCGACCATCTGCAGCCACCATCCACAATTCGTAATCCTGATCCGGTAACGGCGTAAAGTTTGCTGTTGCTGTGACTACAAGATTTTTTTCGCCCAACTCAATCGACCACAAGGCCTGCGCTTTTTCACCTTGTACTACGGCAATTTGCGTTTGCATGCGCTCTGGCGCCTGCGGAACAATTAACAATACGGCCAGCAGTATGGCGGCTGCAGAGGCAATACCGCTAAGCCACTGCCACGTGCGCACTTTAGCTTGTGGCAGACGCGTAACATTGGCAGGTAACGCCGGGTTATTAAAACCCAGTTGTTGCTGAATGTTGTCCCATAGGTGTGCAGGTGGCTGAACGGATGCGACACCGCCACCCAAACTATTCAAACGACTTTCCCACTGCCACAGCACGTGACGCAAGCTGCGATGTTGCATAAGTAGTTGCTGAAAGCGAATGCGCGCGCGACCATGCAAGGTACCTAAAACATATTCAGAGGCGAGCGCATTTTTACGTTCTTCGGTTAAATAATTCATGATTCGATACACCTTTTTAAACGTTCCAAACCACGGCGAATCCAGGTTTTTACCGAACCGAGCGGTGAGCCTGTATGGTCACAGACCTCCGCGTGGGTAAAGCCACGGAAATAAGCCAATTGGATAACATGACGTTGCTGTTCTTCGAGTAAATCCATGCACCGGTCAATGAGTACCCGGTCGCGCTCGGCATACAACTCCTTTTCGGGCGTGTTCTCATCTTCAACGTCTTCAACTTCCTCATCACTTTCACGTCGACTTTTCGCGGCGCGCAACATGTCTAACGCGCGGTATCGTACGATGCTGGTCATCCACGTCAGCACATTGCCTTTTTCCTGCTGATATTCACCGGCGTTGTGCCAAATGCGCACAAAGGCTTCCTGCACGGCATCTTCCGCCCAATCGCGACGGCGCAGCATTTGTAAACTAATGGCGTAAAGTTTTCCCGCCGTGTGTTGGTAAAGTTGCTCAAATGCG
>JAYWHF010000328.1:0-9798 GCA_043777855.1 Gammaproteobacteria bacterium
CGTAATCCCCAACGCCAACATAGGCCCCTCAAGGCATTTCAATTTAATCGTACCGGATGAATACCAAAATACGGTAGGCGTAGTGAATCAAATTGAAAGTGTGAAATTTTCAGACAGCAGTAATGTTAATTTAGACACGATTAAGCAAATCGCGCTAGATGGCAGCATCAAAGACGATGTATTGTATGGCTTCGATTCAAACGATATTGTCAATGGGCGTGAAGGAAATGATAGTCTTTTGGGTGGCGCTGGCAATGATACGTATTACTACTATTTAAATAACGGCAATGATGTAATAACCGATACATCAGGGGTTGACGTAATTCAACTCAGTCGCGACTTCACGCAACTGCAAGTTACTGTAACGCGTGATGGTGCGAATAACTTAATGCTGTCATTTCTTAACGGCGGAAGTATTAAAATAGTGAATGCCTTAGATACTGAAGGGAATTTTACCTCCAATGCCGTGGAAAATATTAGATTTTCAGATAACGCTATTTGGGATTTAGCTCGCATAAAATCTGAAATCAAAACAGTGCCTAATGTCATTCTTAATGGCACTGCCGGAAATGACAATTTAATCGGCGGGCTTGGAAGTGACACACTGATCGGCGGTAAGGGCGACGATAATTTACAAGGTGGAGAGGGTAATGATATCTATCGTTTTACATGGAATGATGATGGCGATCAGCTCAGCGATGATAGTGTTATTACCGACCTTGGTGGCGGTGATCAAATTGATCTATCAACTATCGAATCGAATCGTGCGCGAATATCGCGCGGATCATCAGGCGCGCTGGTAATAACATTAATTGATTACTCGAAGGGCCTTATCAGTGGAACTATTACCGTTAACAGCCAGTTCGATGCATCCGGAAACTTTACGGCTAGTGCAATAGAAAATATTCTGTTCGCAGATACGTTATTGGACTCTGCCAGAATAAAAACACAATCTTCTAGTGCGATAGATTTGAACTTAACTGGCACCAATGAAAGAGACACGCTGAACGGAGGCGATGGTAATGATGTTTTAAAAGGTGGAACAGGAACGGACACTTTGTATGGTGGGTTTGGCGATGATACTTATGAATACGCTCTTGGTGATGGCGAAGATTATATTAGCGATAGAGCCGGCAGAGATGTAATTAAATTTGGAGCGGGCATTGCGGAAAGCGATATTACGGTTAGATTTTTTGGTAGCGACTTATATCTAACCCTGAAGACGGGCGGTGTAATTAGAGTTTGGAACGCGCAGAGCAGGGGCGAGTCAGGTAAAGTATTTAATCGGTATTCTGTTGAAAGCATTTTATTTGCTGACGGGAAAACCTGGGATCAGGCTCGCATTAAAACAGAAGCATTAAAAACCACCGCTGGAAATGACAGGATATATGGTACATTTTACGGTGACATCATCTCCGGTGGTGCTGGGGATGACCATATTTTTGGGGGCAATGGGTCGGGCAATGATGTGCTTATTGGCGGGCTTGGTGATGACGTTCTGGATGGTGAGGATGGTGACGATACTTTCCAATTTAATGCGGGTGACGGAACTGATAGGATTTGGGATGCTAGTGGTAACGACACTCTACAATTAGGAGCAGGTCTTACCGCCAATACATTGTTGGTGCGTCGCAATGCCGATGCGAATGGGAATACCACTATACAAGCGAGTGACGTCGTTTTAGCCTTCACATCGGGTGAAAAAATTACGATTCAGAGCATGGATTTTTTCACAGAAGCCGGTCAGACCGCCGTTAATTACGGCATTGAAAATATAAAATTTGCTGATGGCACTCAGTGGAGTGCAGAACAAATTTTACAAGCTGCGCTGACCTCTACGAACACCGCAAACACATTCGGTAGTATCTATGGCTTTTCGACCAATGATGTTATTACGGGTGGCTTAGGCTATGACTCACTATTTGGCTATGGTGGCGATGATGTGATTACGGGAGGTAAGGCTGCGGACAATTTATACGGTGGCAGTGGTAACGACACTTACAAATTTGCGCTGGGTGATGGCGACGACGGAATTTTTGAGCTTTCAGGATCAGGTAACGACACCATTGAGTTGGGCGCTGGCATTACGCAAAGCAGTATTCTTCTGCGCAATACCGGTGGTAGGTTAGAGCTTACTATTTCTGCAAACGATAAAATCACTGTAGACGGCATGTTTGACGACACAACCGGTGCAGTGCAAACCGTAAATGCCATCGAAAATATTACCTTTGCTGATGGCAGTGTATGGGATATCGCTCGTATCCTGCAAGAAGCGATTAAACCGACCAGTGGTGCCGATTATATTTTTGGCTTTGATTCAGATGACGTTATGGCGGGTGGCACAGGCTCCGATTATCTTTTTGGTAAAGTGGGTGATGACACACTTATCGGAGGTAAAGGCGCAGATAGCCTTGATGGTGGTTTAGGGAATGATAGCTATCAATACGCATTGGGTGATGGCAATGATGTTATTTCCGACTCCGATGGCAATAATCGAATTATTTTTGGCGCGGGCATCTCTGAACAACATATTTCCGTGCAGAGCAATGGTGCCGATCAAATTATCATTGATGTTTACACCGGTGGTAGTTTAACGGTTAATAATGCATCGGCACTCACTTCTATTCATTTTGCTAATGGGCATATTTGGACCGCAGCGGATATTGCGCTAGCCGCAACAATACCTAACGGTACGACGAATACTGTTACCGGTGACAACGGTAATAATATTTTAACCGGCAGCGTTAATCGTGATGTGTTTAGTGGCAGCTTGGGTGCAGATACACTTTATGGCGCGGGTGGCGATGACACCTTAACCGGTGGCGACGGTAATGACACACTTATTGGTGGCACTGGTGACGATACACTTGATGGTGGTAATAACGACGATATTCTGGATGGTGGTGTTGGTTACGATACCTTAATTGGCGGTGCCGGAAATGATATTTTATACGCAGGTTATACTTCAGATGGCGGTACTGGGAATGATATTTATCGCATTGAGCATAACTGGCGTCTTAGCATTAGTGATAGCGGCGGTGCGGATGAAATTCAATTCGGTGCCGGCATATCCAGTGAACAACTTTTGGTAAGAAGAGGTCAACGTAATAATTTGGAATTGAGCATCAGTGAGGGTCATTTCAGTATCGATATGCCTAATATGTTTAATGCTGATGCGAGTTTTAAGCTTAACAATTTAATTGAAAAATATACTTTTGCGAACGGAGATGTGTGGGATTTTAATGCAATTCGTTTGCAGGCGTTGAAGGGTACAGCGGAATCAGATTATATTTACGGTTTTAATACGGACGATGTTATCAATGGTGGTTTGGGTGACGACGTATTAATTGGTGAATCCGGAAATGATACCTATCGCTATTCATTAGGAGATAATCGCGATTATATTTTTGACAGTGCGGGCAACGATAAAATTGAATTTGGTGTGGGCATTGTTGCTGGTGATCTTTCATTTTCTGTAGGTGCTGGGGGCGAGTTACAAATAGGTATTAATAAAAGTGTGGACGGCAACCCTCAATATGGTGGGATTTCAATTAATAATTGGTTTACTAATCCCAATACCGGGCAGTTGAGTGATCTTGGTAAAATAGAGCTATTTACCTTTGCTGATGGCACCAGCATGACCTCTAATCAAATAACCTTTGCTCCCATAGTGGGTACCGATGCCAATGAACAAATTTATGGTAGTTATTTAACAAATGACATTATTATCGGTGGTAAAGGTAATGATATTCTGAGTGGCTATTATGGTAATGACACCTATAGGTATTTTGTAGGTGATGGCTCCGATAGCATTGGCGATAACCTAGGTAATGACCGAGTTGAATTTGGTGCAGGAATCTTGCCCGCTGACATAACAGTATCGCGTAGTGCGAGTTCAGCAGGAGGCAACTTTTTTGGTGAAAGTTTAATATTGCATTTAAAATCTGGCGAAACTATTACGCTATTAAACACATTTAATATGACGACAGGGGCGATAATCCCTGAAAATATTATTGAACATGTTGTTTTTAACGATGGTACAGATTGGACTTTTGCGAAGTTAATGAGTCTGGATCCTAATAACATTGTGGATCTTACCGCACCTACACAACCCACCGCCGCCTTCGACGCTACCGGAAAAATTATTTCCGGTGTGGCAGAAATAGGCAGTACGGTAGTTGTTAAAAATGCCGCCGCTGTGCAGTTAGGAACTGTGGTGGCTAATGCCACTACTGGTGCTTACTCGATCACATTGGCTACTGCCTTAATTAATAAAGAAACCGTGAGTGTTACGGCTAAAGATGCGGCTGGAAATATTTCTGCCGTAAAATCCATTATTGCCCCAGATAAAACCGCACCTACACAACCCACCGCTGCCTTCGACGCTACCGGAAAAATTATTTCCGGTGTGGCAGAAATAGGCAGTACGGTAGTTGTTAAAAATGCAGCCGCTGTGCAGTTGGGAACTGTCGTGGCCAATGCCACTACCGGTGCATACTCGATCACACTCGCAACTGCACTCATCAACAAACAAACCGTGAGTGTTACGGCTAAAGATGTTGCCGGAAATATTTCTGCTGTGAAATCCATTATTGTCCCAGATAAAACGGCACCTACACAACCCACCGCCGCCTTCGACGCCACCGGAAAAATTATTTCTGGTGTGGCAGAAATAGGCAGTACGGTAGTTGTTAAAAATGCAGCCGCTGTGCAGTTGGGAACTGTCGTGGCTAATGCCACTACCGGTGCATACTCGATCACACTCGCAACAGCACTCATCAACAAACAAACCGTGAGTGTTACGGCTAAAGATGCGGCCGGAAATATTTCTGCCGTGAAATCTATCATCGCACCGGATAAAACGGCACCTACACAACCGACTGCTGCCTTCGACGCTACCGGAAAAATTATTTCCGGCGTGGCAGAAATAGGCAGTACGGTAGTTGTTAAAAATGCCGCCGCTGTGCAGTTGGGAACTATCGTGGCCAATGCAACCACCGGTGCTTACTCCATTACACTTGCAACGGCACTCATCAACAAACAAACCGTGAGCGTTACAGCGAAAGATGCGGCCGGGAATACATCAGCGGCAAGATCTGCTATCGCGCCGGATAAAATCGCTCCAGCCAAGCCCACTGCTGCGTTTAACGCAACGGGTAAGATTATTTCTGGTATCGCGGAAGCTGGCAGCACAGTGGTGGTGAAAAAGGCGACGACGCAAATTGGTACAGTGGTAGCGAATGCAACCACCGGTGCTTACAGCATTACGTTGGCAACGGCGTTAGTGAATAAAGAAGTGGTGAGCGTAACGGCGAAAGATGTGGCAGGTAATATTTCGGTAGCCGCCTCGGCCACGGCGCCCTTAGTTGCCGCCGCATTGGCGCCCGTTAAAACCGTAAAAATGTCCGCACCCTCTACCACCGCGCAAGCGGACGCGTTAATTCAAGCAATGGCGGCCTTTGCACCGCCCACGGCGGCGCACACCAAAACGCTGGTTGGGTATTACGATACGAATCATCCTATGCTCGTGAGCCACGGATAATCCGTTTTTTTACTAACCTACTCGTGGGGTACAAATAAAGAATACTGTTCATTTTAAAACCGTATGAGGCATGGACGACCTACATGGAAGTAGGAAGTTTCCCGAAGCGACCGGATCGCGAAGGGATGCCGATTCGAGCCTACAGGGAAGTATTTACGGCGTGTTTTAAAGTGAACAGTATTCTTTACAGGGGACTAGTTAGTAAGTGAGCTTTTTTAAAAAATAGCCTGCGCGGTACGCATCTTTGTACCGCGCGGGCTTGGTCTCGCTAGCACCGCTACGCTTAGTAATTTTTTATTTTAATTATTTTAATTATTTTAATTATTTTAATTATTTTATTTTTTTGAGGTTTGTATGTCAGTTCATGATGCTAAGGGATCTAGTCAGGATAGCGCTCAAGCACCTTCTACTAACCCGAGCACAATAGATTCACCGTGCGTTGATACACCCGTTGGTGCTGACGACTCGGTAGATACCGGATTAATCAGTTTTGTCTTGCTTGCTCGTTTTCATGGCCTACCCGCCGATGCGGATCAGCTTGTCCACGAATTTCGCCAACCTGGAAAGAATTTTGGCGTAACCGAAATTATGCTTGCCGCAAAAAAAATGTCGCTACAGGTTAAAAAAGTCTCCACCCGCTTGGATCGTTTGGATCGCACACCCCTACCAGCGATCGCCATCAGTAAAAGCGGCACTTTTTTTGTGTTGGCGCAAATCAATTTATCCACTGAAGCTGAAGGCAATACCTTTCTAGTACACGAGCCCTCGTCCGCTAGGCCTTTGGTCTTAAACGAAACAGAATTTTTAGCGCTATGGAGCGGCGAATTAATTTTATTTGCCTCGCGTGCCTCAGTGTCTGGCGCTCTCGCTAAATTTGATTTCACGTGGTTTATTCCCGCGGTGGTCAAATACCGTCGGTTGTTGAGTGAAATTTTACTAGTGTCGTTTGCGTTAAATCTATTTGCGTTAGTCACGCCCTTATTTTTTCAAGTAGTGATGGATAAGGTATTAGTACATCGCGGTTTAACCACGCTGGATGTGATTGCGTTTGGTTTGCTCGTGGTATCCATTTTTGAAATTGTATTATCTGCACTGCGTACCTACGTGTTTGCTCATACCACCAGCCGGATTGATGTGGAGCTCGGTGCGCGTATTTTTCGTCATCTGCTGGCCTTGCCCATGAGTTATTTTCAAGCGCGGCGCGTGGGGGATTCCGTGGCGCGGGTACGTGAAATTGAAAATATTCGTTCCTTTCTCACCGGCAATGCGATTACGCTCGTGATGGATATTTTTTTCTCGGTGGTGTTTATTGCTGTGATGTTATTTTATAGCGGTTGGTTAACCTTAATTGTGTTGGGCTCATTGCCTTTTTATATTTTAATTTCGGTATTGATTACGCCGTTACTGCGCGCCCGGCTCAATGAAAAATTTAATCGCAGCGCCGAGAACCAATCTTTTTTAGTGGAAACTCTGTCCGGTATTGACACCCTCAAAAGTATGGCGGTAGAACCGCAAATGACGCGTCATTGGGATAACCAACTCGCGCATTATGTTTCAGCCAGTTTTCGTGCAACAACACTGGCGACTATCGCCCATGAAAGTGTAAATCTAATCAGTAAATTAGTGGTGGTGGGTACGCTTTGGTTAGGCGCGCGTTTGGTGATTGATGGCGATTTAAGTGTGGGCCAACTCATCGCGTTCAATATGTTAGCGGGCCGCGTCGCCCAACCGATTATGCGCCTAGCCCAATTGTGGACGGACTTTCAACAAGTTGGTATTTCCATGCAGCGACTGGGCGATATTTTAAATACACGCACCGAATTGGCTGCCGATAATCGTTCCAGCTTGCCACGCCTTGAAGGTCGCATTGAATTTGATGCGGTGGGTTTTCGGTACCGGGCCGACGGGCAAGAAGTATTGTCCGGCTTAAGTTTAACGATCAGCGCCGGTGAAGTTGTTGGCATCGTGGGGCGCTCGGGTTCCGGTAAAAGCACCTTAACGCGCTTGGTGCAGCGGTTGTATGTACCCGAGCGTGGCCGTGTTCTTATCGACGGTGTTGATCTGGCGCAAGCGGATACCGTATCCCTGCGGCGCCAGATTGGCGTGGTGCTGCAAGAGAATGTGTTATTCAATCGCAGCATTCGCGACAATATTTCACTGGTTGATCCCGGTGCCTCCATCGAGCAAATTATTGCTGTTGCAAAACTTGCCGGTGCTCACGATTTTATTTTAGAACTGCAAGACGGTTACGACACCCTAGTGGGCGAGCACGGCTCTACGTTGTCCGGCGGCCAACGCCAACGCATTGCCATTGCTCGCGCCTTGATGGGTAACCCGCGCATTCTAGTTTTTGATGAAGCAACAAGCGCATTGGATTACGAATCCGAACGGATTATTCAAGACAATATGCAAGATATTTGTCGCGGCCGCACGGTGATTATTATTGCGCATCGCTTGTCGTCGGTACGCCGCACAGACCGTATTCTTGTGATGGAGCGCGGGCAGATTGTAGAGTCAGGCCACCACGCCGAGTTAATTGAAAATCCCGGCGGCCAATATGCGCGCTTGTTATCCTTGCAGGGAGGCTAATTAATATGAACATTCATTCACAAGCCTTTTCGGATTTAATCACACGCTATAAAACTATTTTCGCTGATGCGTGGGCGCGACGAAAAGAACTGGATTCAGTGCCTCGCTTGCGCCACGAATATGAATTTTTACCCGCGACTTTAGCGTTACAAGAAACACCAGTACACCCAGCACCGCAAATTTTTATGCGATTGATTTTATTATTTGTGGTCTTGTTAGTGGCTTGGTCTGTGTTTGGGAAATTAGATGTGGTGGCAACCGCCACTGGCAAAGTGGTGCCCGACAGTCGCAGTAAAATTATTCAGCCCATGGAAACCGCCTCGGTGCTTGCCATTCATGTCATGGACGGTCAGGCGGTGAAAGCGGGTGATACCTTAATTGAGCTGGACGCCACCGTCGCTCAAGCTGACAGTGATCGCGTGCGGGCTGAGTTCCAGTCGTCGGCCTTGGCGGTGTCTATGTACAAGGCGCTGCTGGAGGCGCAGGAGCGCGAACTAGCATCATCGCTAAAACTTACCACCCGAAAACAAGCAACACTTTTTTTTCTGGATAAAAAAAATCTGCCTGAAAGCATCCCAGTCGCTGCCGTGAACGCGCAAGAGCGAGTGGCGCTGGGGCAATTGAATGCGTATCAAACGCGAGCTTCGCAATTAGCGGCGGCGGTGTTGCGTCATGAAGCAGAGCAGCGGTCTACTCAGGCTACTGTGGAAAAGTATCAGCAAACCTTACCGATTATTCAGCAGCGCGAAAAAGACTTTCAGGGTTTGTTGGCCAAACATTATGTATCGCAACATGATTATTTTGAGTTAAAAAAATCTTTAATTGAACAAGCGCGTGATTTGGACGCCGCGACAGAAAAGCTTGCCGAAATTTCCGCATCGCGCGTGGAAGCCGAACGCGAAAGCCAACAGTTTTATGCCGAAACGCGCAAAACCTGGTTGGATAAATTAAGTGATGTCGAACAGAAAAGTGCATCGCTCGCACAAGAGCTTATTAAAGCGGATTCACGCGGCCGCTTTATGCGGTTAACGGCACCCGTAGACGGTACGGTACAACAATTGGCGGTCCACACGGTCGGCGGTGTGGTAACGCCCGCACAGCCTCTCATGACATTGGTGCCCGTCAACAGCCCTATTGAGGTAGAGGCCTATCTGTCCAATCAAGATATTGGCTTTGTCCATAAAAGCCAGCAAGTAGAAGTAAAAATTGAAACGTTCTCCTTCACAAAGTACGGCACCGTGAAAGGCGAGGTCATTGCGGTATCGTCGGACGCGATCAACGATGAAAAGCTCGGTTTGGTTTTTTCCGTGCGCGTGCGGCTGAATAAGAGCACCATTTGGGTCGATGGCAATAATCTCAACCTGTCGCCCGGTATGGCCGTTACTGTTGAAATTAAAACCAAGCAGCGCCGTGTGATTGAATACTTCCTCGACCCGTTGCGGCGCCACAGTGCGGAGAGTTTGCATGAGCGGTGATGGTAAATTGAAATGGTCATTAAAAAACCCAGAAATTTCTGACGGTTAACGGTATGCTAGCGGGGATGTAGAATTGTTACTGTGAATGTTTTGTCGGGAGCTGACATGTTATATACACTTAAAGAGCTGTTTGCTAAGTTAGGTTTACCCAACTCCCCTAGCGATATAGATGCTTTTATCAAGCGTCACCAT
>JAYWHF010000329.1:0-3501 GCA_043777855.1 Gammaproteobacteria bacterium
CATAGCTCCGGCACCGCACCATAAGTGCCCGACATGTATTTCGCATAAAAATTATCGTCTGAACGAATACCTTCTACTTCATCAAGCCGCCAAGCTTCACTTTGACAATCATTTTTTTCGACCAATATTACTTGCGATTTGGGCAATACATTCAAGATCTCGGCAGCATGGCAAGTAAAAAGCATTTGTGCGTTATGGGGGTTCGTTTTTGGATTTGCAAACAAATCTAAAATAGGCTCTAGCATATGAGGATGCAAGTCATTTTCAAACTCATCAATTACCGCAATACCACCACATTGCAATGCAGGCATTAACAATGACAGCAACACAAAAGCACTCTGTGTACCGCTAGACTCCTCTTGCCACGACAATTCAAAATTTTGTTTGTTGATGTGATGAATACCCAAAGGAATCCATTTTTTAATGGTTGAACCATTTTCTTGTTCGATAAACTTTTCCTTAAACTCAATATTACTCAACCCAAGATCCCAGCTACGCAGTAAATTTATCATCCAATTTGCATATTCAACATTGTTAGCAAAAATCTCAGCCACGCTAAAAACATGTTCTGCTGAAGAATGAATCCGACCAGTTGAAGCGATATTTGAAGACAAACTACGAGTAACGCGATCAATAGCTAAAGGAACACCATGTTGTGCAGCAATTGAAATTAATGATGCATTTTGTCGCTGATTGCAGGCGATTTCTGCTTTACCCGAAGGAAATCCAAAATCTTGTTGCTTTACTTTATATTGTTGTTTAGTTTCATCCCAGTCACGAACAAAAACATAACTAAATCTTTCACGCTTTTTGTACAAAGCTTCGTGCAGTACACGCTCTTTATTACAACGCAATTCATACCGCCAAAGCTGATTATCAACTTCAGTAACCATTTCAAATTCAACTGTTTTATCAGTAGTTAAAAAATGCGGGAATACTGGGATTTTGGCATCAGGCAGCGCATTAAATGAACGACTTATAAACCATTCAAGAAAAACTAATGACTTAAGCAAAGCCGTTTTACCGCTCGCATTATGACCCAGCACCGCCATTACCTTCGCGACTCTAGCGCCCGATTCAGATGTGGCGACCCAATCAGTTTCAGGCACGTGGGCATTCTGCGACCAATCAACACTAACAGTGTCGAGAAACGACTGAAAATTCTTTACGCTGTAGCTAATCAACATACAAAAATACCATTAAAGCCTAAATTCAACATAATTTTGTTTAATTTAGGCTTTAATGGTATTTTTTACAAGGATTAATTATGGATTTATCGGCTATTACCTTTACAACGCCTGCATTTTCAACTTCTCAATCTGATCTCTCAACCTGGCCGCCACTTCAAATTCCAAGTCTTTTGCCGCGTTGAACATTTGTTTCTCTAGCAGCTCAATGGATTTCCATAAATTTTTCGGGTCGACTTCAACAGTGTATTTACCGAGTTTTTCGGCGACTGCGGCGCGATTGCGCGAAGCACGGCCGCCAGCGCCAGGGGTTTGATTGCCTTCCATAATATCGGTGATGTTTTTACGAATTCCCTTGGGAGTTATGCCATGCTTCAGATTATGGGCCACCTGCACCTCGCGGCGGCGATCCGTTTCTTCGATGGCGCGTTGCATGGAGCCGGTTATTCTGTCGGCATATAAAATGGCTTTGCCGTTAATATTTCGCGCGGCGCGACCAATGGTTTGAATCAGAGAGCGATCTGAACGCAAGAAGCCTTCTTTGTCTGCATCCATAATACAAACGAGTGACACTTCCGGCATATCCAAACCTTCGCGCAATAAATTGATGCCAACCAATACGTCAAACTCGCCCATACGAAAATCGCGAATGATTTCTACGCGCTCTACCGTATCAATATCAGAATGCAAATAGCGCACACGAATACCGTGTTCCGCAAGATAATCGGTTAGATCTTCAGCCATGCGCTTTGTAAGTACAGTGATAAGCACGCGCTCATCCTTTGCCGTACGTAACGCAATTTCTGATAGCGCATCGTCTACTTGTTTACCGGCAGGACGAATCTCAATTTCCGGATCGATCAACCCTGTAGGGCGTACGATTTGTTCAACGACCTGCCCTGCATGTTCCTTTTCGTAGTTGCCCGGTGTTGCCGACACAAAAATCATTTGCGGCGCACGACTCTCCCACTCATCAAAACGCATAGGGCGATTATCTAACGCAGACGGTAAACGAAAGCCATATTGCACCAGGGTTTCTTTACGCGAGCGGTCGCCTTTGTACATAGCGCCAATTTGCGAAACCGTTACATGAGACTCATCAATGACTAATAGCGATTCTGGCGGCAAATAATCAAATAAGGTGGGTGGTGGCTCACCCGAGTTACGGCCCGACAAATAGCGCGAATAATTTTCAATGCCGTTGCAATAGCCTAACTCTTGCATCATTTCTAAATCGTAACGCGTGCGCTCTTCCAATCGTTGCGTTTCGACTAATTTATTATTTTCGCGTAAATATTCCAGTCGCCCTTTTAACTCTTCCTTAATACCATCAATGGCTTCAAGAACTTTTTCGCGCGGAGTGACGTAATGCGATTTAGGATAAACAGTAAAGCGCGAAACCTTGCGCATGACTTCACCGGTAAGCGGATCAAAAATGGAAAGCTTTTCAATTTCATCATCAAATAATTCAATGCGCAGCGCCTCGCAATCTGAATCAGCCGGATAGATGTCAATCACATCGCCACGCACACGATAATTAGCACGATAGAAATCCACATCGTTGCGTGTATATTGCAACTCCGCAAGGCGGCGTAAAATAGCGCGCTGATCAATTTTGTCGCCACGCACTAAATGCAGCAACATTTTCATGTAAGACTCAGGGTCGCCTAAACCATAAATGGCCGAAACAGTGGCAACTACAATGGCATCTTTACGTTCTAATAGCGCTTTAGTGGCGGACAAACGCATTTGTTCGATGTGCTCATTGACTGACGAGTCTTTTTCGATAAAGGTATTCGATGAGGGAACATAGGCTTCAGGTTGGTAGTAATCGTAATATGAAACAAAATACTCCACCGCATTGTTTGGAAAAAACTCTTTAAATTCACCGTACAATTGTGCTGCCAGGGTTTTGTTATGCACCATCACTAGCGTAGGTCGTTGCACGTGAGCAATGACGTTGGCAATGGTAAATGTTTTACCCGAACCGGTAACGCCCAGCAATGTTTGATGTGCCAAACCCACTTCAATACCTTGAATCAACCCTGCAATTGCAGCTGGCTGGTCTCCCGCTGGTTCAAATTCACTTTTTATTACAAATTCTTTTGACATAATTTATGCGGCTGGCCGAAGACCCATTGAGTTTTTATAAAACAGAGGAGTGGAAGTGTATAGGAACCACCGTTGACTGGCACAGATAAAAATGTAATCGTTTTTCCGTTCCTTAACCCATCCCCTAACAACCCCTAACATCCCTTAAAAACAGTACATTAACATAGACCGCTGACATCATCTGTCAGTAGACTCGGCATGA
>JAYWHF010000330.1:0-3499 GCA_043777855.1 Gammaproteobacteria bacterium
GAGGCCCAGTCCGGGAGCAAGCGTCAACCGCAACGTCGGCCTGTGCATTTGTTTCGCAGTTTAGTGGGTACTAGCCGCGAAATTCAAAGTGTACGCGAGAATATGTCGCAGGTAGCTGACAAAGATGTATCCGTTTTAATTACCGGTGAATCCGGAACTGGCAAGGAAGTTGTCGCGCGTAACTTGCACTACAACTCACCTCGTCGCGATAAACCTTTCGTGCCGGTGAATTGTGGCGCAATTCCCGCCGAGTTGTTGGAGAGCGAATTATTCGGTCATGAAAAGGGGGCATTTACTGGAGCCATTAATTCCCGCGCAGGGCGTTTCGAACTTGCCGAAGGCGGCACTTTATTTTTAGATGAAATTGGTGATATGCCGCTAAATATGCAAGTTAAAATTTTGCGTGTTTTACAGGAGCGTTGTTTTGAAAAAGTGGGCAGCAATAAAACGCAGAATGTTGATGTGCGCATTATTGCTGCTACGCACCGAAATCTTGAAGAAATGATCAGTAATGCTACATTTCGTGAAGATCTTTATTATCGGTTAAATGTTTTCCCTATTGAATTACCATCGCTAAAAGAGCGTGCGGAAGATATTCCACTCCTCATCAATCAGTTAGTCGAGCGGATGGAGAGTGAACAGCGAGGATCCATCCGCTTTAATTCCGCCGCTATTATGTCGCTCTGTCAGCACGAATGGAGTGGCAATGTACGTGAGCTTGCGAACCTTATTGAGCGAATGGCAATTCTCCATCCCTATGGTGTTATCGGCGTACAAGATCTGCCTGCGAAGTATCGTCATATTGATGTTAATGAAGAGAATTTTGTTCCTGCAGAGCAAAAACTAGCGGGTTCGGCGAATACCGGTTATGTCAATATAAATGACAATCCACTGTTGCCCGATCAGGGTATAGATCTTCGTGAATATATTACGTCTTTAGAAATGACGTTAATTCAACAAGCCCTCAATGACTGTGGAGGCGTGGTAGCGCGGGCGGCTGATAAATTGTGCATCCGGCGCACTACCTTAGTAGAAAAGATGCGTAAATATGAATTGCAGCGTTAAAATTGATAAAATTTATTCGAAAACTTTCGCGAGAAAATGTTACTTTTTGTTTTTTTGGGTAGCCAGTTCTACTGCAGGTGAAATCTATCAATGGACCGATGCTAGTGGCCGAGTTCACTTCGGCGATAGCCCAGCTAAAAATGCTTCTGCCAAGCCGGTGCATGTAGAAATTAATACTTATACGAACGTGACTTATGAAAACGTTTCTAATGAATCCGCTGAAAAGAATATGGTTTCTTCTTCAAAAAAAGTAGTTATGTACTCAACCAGCTGGTGTGGCTACTGCAAGAAAGCTAGGAGTTATTTTTTAGAAAATAATATTGCTTTTGTTGACTATGATATTGAAAAAGATAAGGCGGCAAAGAAACGCTATGATGCTATGAATGCTCGGGGAGTACCAGTGATAGTTTTAGGTAAGAAAAGGATGAATGGATTTAGTGTTGATGGTTTTAAAACACTTTTGTCTGGCTCGTGAGTTAGATTTTTGGCCCATGTGTTTCTACAGAGAATGCCGGCTTAAAGTGGTTGTGCATCCGGCGCACCACCTTAGTAGAAAAGATGCGTAAATATGAATTGCAGCGTTAAAGGCGATTGAATTTTTTCAAAAGTTTTCGCGAGAAATTTTGTTCTGCATCTTTTAGGAAATAGCCGTATCAACTATTGTTTGTGCCTCAGTGATTAGTAGATGCAAATGTTCGATGCCGCGAAAGCTTTCTGCATAAATTTTGTAGATGTCTTCTGTGCCTGATGGCCGCGCCGCAAACCACCCGCTATTAGTCGTGACTTTAATACCACCGATGGCGGCACCGTTTCCTGGAGCATGTGTGAGTATTTTTTCGATAGTTTCGCCCGCTAATTGGGTCGATGTAATTTGAACAGCCGATAATGTTGATAAGGCTTTTTTCTGCGCGGCATTTGCAGGTGCTTCTACGCGACTTTCACAGGCTTGGCCAAATTCATTGATAAGCTCTTTATAGTGTTCGCCCGGGTCGCGCCCCGTGCGGGCAATAATTTCACCAGCGAGTAACGCAGGAATTAAACCGTCCTTATCGGTTGACCATACGCTGCCATCTAAACGCAGGAATGAAGCGCCTGCGCTTTCTTCACCAGCAAAACCGAGTGAACCATCAAATAATCCTGGAGCAAACCATTTGAATCCAACGGGAACTTCATACAAACGACGCTTTAATTTTTCGCAAACGCGATCGATCATCGCACTACTAACCACTGTTTTTCCTACGGCGACATTGGCGTTCCAAAGTGGGCGATTCTGAAATAAATAATCGATAGCAACAGCCAAATAGTGATTCGGAGGAAGCAGGCCAACACTGGGTGTCACTATACCGTGGCGATCGTGATCTGCGTCACAAGCAAATGACACCTGAAAATTGTTGCGACCGGAAATAACTGATTGCATGGCATAAGACGATGATGGATCCATGCGAATCTTTCCATCCCAATCCGCCGTCATAAATGCAAAGGTCGGGTCAATTTTTTGATTGATTAAATGTAGATTAAGTTTGTAATGTTCAGCAATGGCACTCCAGTAACGCATGCCAGCGCCACCGAGCGGATCTACGCCCATATGAACATTAGCGTTACGAATGGCATTGATATTAATGACATTGATTAAATCTTTTACATAGCTGTTTACATAATCATGTTGGTGCGTAGTCGGTGCATGTAGCGCCGCGCGGTAATCCATACGTTTTACATCGCGCAATTTAGTATCGAGAATTTCGTTGGCACGTGCCTGAATCCAATTTGTAATATCTGAATCGGCTGGGCCGCCATTTGTTGGGTTGTATTTGTAACCGCCGTTGTCGGGCGGGTTGTGTGACGGTGTAATAACAACACCGTCGGCGAGGCCGTCAATTCGCCCTCGGTTGTAGGTAAGAATGGCGTGAGAAACTGCTGGAGTTGGCGTAAATTCACCGCCTACGGCGATCATGATATCGACGGCATTGGCAGCAAAAACTTCTACGGCATTGATTTGTGCCGGTTCAGAAAGTGCATGCGTATCTATGCCGACAAAAAGGGGTCCAGAAATATTAACTTTCTTACGGTAATCGCAAATAGCCTGGCTAATCGCAAGGACATGGTTTTCGTTAAAGCTGGTTTTAAATGCGGTGCCGCGGTGGCCAGATGTTCCAAAGCTGACCCGTTGCTCAGGTATTGACGTGTCAGGTTGCAGGTTGTAATAGGCATCCGTGAGCTTCACTACATCCACCAACATATCGTGTGGCAATAATTTTCCAGCATATGGATTAACTTTCATCGGAGGCTCCTGAGCTTCAGTCGAAGACTTTTTGAATGAATACTTGTTTAGGATATAGAAAAGAGACTTTTGTTAAACGATAATTCTTTGCTATTCAGTTCTCGGCGAATTAATTCTCAGTACCCATCGGAAAAATTTTAATGATGATACCTAACA
>JAYWHF010000331.1:0-3487 GCA_043777855.1 Gammaproteobacteria bacterium
CCTGCACTAGGGCATCGATGATGTCGTTCTTTAATAACTCCATTCCTGCGCCAGAAATTTGTACCACTAAATAATCGCCGTAACGATCGACGACTAAGCCCGGCAGCAAATCAGAGTCGCCATAAACCAAGCGATAATAAGGTTCTGCACAGGTGAGTTCGCGTAGGGCGAGCGACTGTTTAAAGCGATGGACCAAGAGTGATTTGTTGAGTGGATAAGCTTCGTCGCGGCTCACCATGCGCCCGCAAATCAAACCGTTTGGGTTCATCAGCGCTATGCCCAGTGGCTTCCCGCTGTGAGTTGTCACGAGCACTTGCTGCCCCGGCGTAAAGCTTTTCAGCGGCGAGCGTTCGATATCCACTTCGTTACTGAACACCCAGAGGTGGCCGAGTTTTAAACGGCGGTCGGCTTGCGATTTTAAAATAAGGTTAGAGAGAGACGTTGACATGGTGTTATCCAGAAAGATGAAGCGCAAAAGCGGCGAATTATAGCGGTAAAAAGCCGGCGCGGGTTTGGTTGTCTTCCGCGAGATATGCCTAGCGGTTTAGACACATTGCGATCCTGAGCGCGGTGGGCGGCGACAGCAAAACGTCATGGGTAGAGGCGGATCAGCGATTAAAGCGGACGGGCAAGGTTTGTTGCTTACCGAACTGCTGCTGGTCTGCCTCGGTGGCGCCTTCTTTGCACTCGCCCTTGAGCCAGAGATGGTAACGCGACAGGCTAGAGTCAATCTTTAAATAGCCTTCTCTGCAGTAGCCCATGCGTTTTACAACGTAGGCGGCATTTTGTTTCAATCTTGATTCGGTTGCGCGGCTGATATCAACACCTCCTTTGTTGTAGGTTTGGCGTGGCCCAGGTTCGCGCTCAATGCGGACTAGGTTCGGTATTTTCTCTTCGGGCCAGCGCAAGCGGTAAACAAACATCTTGCTGGTATTGGGAAGTATTTCGATTTCCAGCGTTTCTTCCATGGTGGACTCTGTGTAGCTGCGTCCGGGCGTGCTGCAGGCCACGAGCCAGCTAGACAGGGTGATGACGGTAATGCTCAAGAACCATGGGGGCATGTGTCTTCCTCTATTTTTATCATTTGGCCATCAAGAAGCGCTCGGCGGGGCCGATAGCTAGATAACGACTTTGTTTCTGAATTTCATCTCGGCAGGAGTTTGTCATGCTAATTCGTTTAGGGCTACTGGGTTTTCTCTTGACCGCCACTATTGCTGCCGGCGCTTACGCTGAGGCTGGAAAAGAATTACCGGAGCCCAAAGCCTTTGAACCCATTGAGTTACCCTTGCCTGTGGTCACTGAGGTGATCGCTAAGCCTAAAGCCACAACAGCGAAAACAGCGGAAACATCGGATGCGGTGGTTGCCTCGGTTGGTAAAAAAACTATCGCTACTGTTCCTAAGTCAATTGTCATCAAATCAGACGCGGTGGCGCACGCTGCCAAAATGGAAACAGTTGCTGCTCCTAAACCGGCACCAACGAAAGTGGAATCCAAGCCGAAAAAGTTGCCCCTGCAAAAAGTGGCGCCGCCGCCGGTGGTAGTGGCATCTGCTGCTGAACCCCTCCAAACCCCCGCGAGTGCGGCTAAGCTCGAGACCAGAACCCCTGAGGCTGAGCTCGGTGAGGCTAGCCCCAATCAAACAGCGCCTGATCAGGCTCTCATCGTTCAGTCTCAGCCCGCCAAAAGGCCAACGGGAGTTGACGCCCATCCAACAAAAGATCGTTCGATAAGCGGCCTTGACGACTTAACGTCCGTGCCCGTTATTGAGTCGGTGAGAGAGAGTGCTGGGCAGTGTAGTAATTCGAACGCGCATCGTTTGCAAAAATCACTTTTGGTCATGGCTTTCCCTCGCCAAACACCCAACAGTGCCAATGCGGGTGAGCTTTATCAGGTTGAGCAACAGGTGCCGCAACTGCTGAGCCAACAACTCGTTGGTAAACACACGACCATTGCACCCATTCAACTTGATCAGTCCTTGCCGACCGCCGACACCACCAGCGAGGCGCAGCTTTCGCAGATGACACAGCGGCTGGCTAGCCGTCATCGAAGCCAATTTATTCTCAGCGGTGAAATTGTCGATATGTCGATGGCAACACCGGATGCGACTTACAACCCGTCGTTATTCACGCGATTCGTCAATGGTTTCTTTGATGTAATTGAAGCCAAAAATCGTTTTGATAAACGCGATCGCCTCTTTAGCTTTCAGCTGCATCTGCGCGACGGTTTTACGGGGCAGGAATTGCTCGTGAAGCGCTACGACACTTATGGTATTTGGGGCACCCGTGGGCAAGTGGGTTTTGGCACGCCGTTGTTTTGGAAAACGGATTACGGCCAACAAATTAACGGGCTGGTAAATTTGGCCGCAAAAGACGTAAGCCAAGCGATTAACTGCCAGCCCTTTATCGCGCAAATTGATTCTCGGCCCGGCCAAACACAATTTATTTTACAAGGTGGTACCAATAACGGCTTGCGCAGAGGCGATACGCTTACGTTGCACCAGCTGGTTATTCAGGGGTCAGAGACTCGCTATCAGGAGCAGGATGTGCGCTTGGTCAATCGCAATGTCGCTATTGAGCTGCGTGAGGTTTACGCCTCTCACAGTGTTGGGGTGATTAATAGCACCACCTATTTAACGGGGCAGCTTTTGGCGGTATCGCCATAAAAAAACGCATGCCATGAATCCCGCTTGACCATTAAATTTTTTCTCTGATGATTGTGGCGAGAGCGGCAATGTGATCCGCTCGATCATTCAGCGCTGGAATATACTGATAAGTTTCTCCTCCGGCATGTAAAAACGTCTCACGATTTTCATCGGCGAGTTCTTCCAGCGTTTCTAGGCAGTCAGCGCTAAAAGCGGGCGACAATATGGCGATATTTTTTATACTTTTCTGGGCCAAGTCTTTCAGGGTTTCATCGGTGTAGGGTTTTAACCATTCCGCATAGCCGAAGCGTGATTGATAAGTTGTTAAGCAGTCTTCTTTTGCTAGCCCGAGTTTTTCTTGCACCAATCGCGTTGTTTTTTGGCACAGGCAATAATACGGATCACCTAACTCTAAGCAGCGCTTGGGAGTACCGTGGTAAGAGAAAACAATTTTTTGTGGTGTTCCGTGAGTGGCGAGGTGTTCGCTAACAGAATTCGCGAGTGCGGCAATATAGTCGCTGTTGTCGCAATAGCTATTGATAAAGCTGAGTTCGGGTACCCAGCGCCACGTTTTTAATTCGTTGGCAATGGCATCAAAGGTTGAGCCCGTAGTTGCTGAGGCATATTGCGGGTACATCGGCAATATAATAATTTTTCGCACGCCCAACGCCTGAAATTCACGGAGCGCTTTTTTGATCGAGGGGTTGCCGTAACGCATACCTAACTTTACCAAAACTTCATCGCCCAGCTGCTGCTGAATGGCGGCGGCCTGGCGCTTGCTGATGGCCAATAGCGGTGAGCCTTCGGGCGTCCAGACTGTTTGATATTTTGCGGCCGATTTTTTGG
>JAYWHF010000332.1:0-3478 GCA_043777855.1 Gammaproteobacteria bacterium
CCTGGGCCTTGCTGGCCAAGCGCTTTACACATGCCAGAGCGAGAGAGCAGGGAGAAGCACCATACTTGCGACTGCAGTCGGCAACGAGAGCTATAAAGATCAAAATACCGATGGGATCTACAATCCTGGTATTGATATTTTCAAAACGTCCACAGACTACAAATGCAAGCCTAGCGCTCCGATCTCGTCTTACGAGTCCAACACCGAAGCCTGCGATGACCTGCCTGAAGCTTACTTAGACACCAATGAAAATGGGCTCCATGAAACTGGGGAATATTTCCTCAATTTCATTACCGATACAGCAAATGATGTCGGTACAGATAACTACAGCCTGAACAACGGCCTGTATAATGGAGTTTTTTGCCAGTTAGCCGATGAACAAGATGGCCTTTGCTCGCGAGCCCCAGTGAGTATTCGTAAAGAGCACCTAGTGATAATGTCCTGCGACGAGCCACTCCTAGAAAATAGCCGATTACCAAAAATAGCTGTGAGTGACATCCCCGGTGAAAACCTCTATGCCGTTGCTGATTGCCATGGCAACTCGCTACCACTTGGAACAACAATCACAGTTGGCGAAAACGCTGCAATCACCGTGAACAATAAATATGATTACAACGTTATTTCTGCGGCACCGATGACTACTGTCAAATTATCAGTTACTGAACCCGCAAAGAAAGAATTTATCCTTTTAACAGCTCCTTAATGGACGATTGCCAAGATCTCAGAAGCCTCCAATAGCTTCTGAGATTCATCGAAAAAAATCACTTGTAATTAACGCTTGATTTCAGCCTGAATCGTTTTCAAGTCTCTCGGCCAAGGGGCCGCTTTTCTTTGCGATTCAGGTAGCAATTTCGACGCCTCTCGCGCACTACTAGAAGATGGGTAGCGGCCGGTAATAACGACAAACCAGTCTTTGCCCTGACGCGTACTTTTAAACACCAGTAAATCTTTCTTGTTCGGCTGAGTAGCAACGTACTCACGAGTCGCTTTCTCAGAACTCAAACCTACCACCTGCAAAGTAAAATCCGACTCACGCCAGGACAAAATACTCTTCTCTTGCTCTGTATAGTTTGAATTCGAAATGCTTTTCGCCTTTTTGACATTAAGCGCCTCGGCTTTCGAATTAACAGTTTTCGCCTGCTGTGGTGTTTCTAATTTAACTATTTTCCTTGTTAAGGCGTCCTTAATCTCTTCTGGTTTTGATGTAACTGTTTGTCGGCCAATATTAGCCGGCAAAATAGTTTGGCTAACAATAGGCATTGCTTGTGAGGGACTAGAAAGAGTGGCCTGATCAGTATTTTCGGCAGGTGCAATCACTTCAGATGCCTGCGCTACTAAAGGCGCTTTTTCTAGCGATGTGCTTTCACCTATTTGAACAGGGTTAGCACCTTCGTGCAGCAAAACAGGTGCTACGGGTACACTTCCGGGAGATGAACTTTCAGTGTGAGCGCTAGCAATCATAGCCGTCGAATCACCGATCTCAGGCAGTAAAGGTCGTTCACTGCTGCTACGCCAATATAGATAACCCATTAGCACAGCAAGAGCTGCAGAAGCCGTCAGAATTACTTTAATGGATAAACCTTTTCTATTTATTCTGAACGAGCCTGATGAGGATACAGACACTAAAAGTGCTTCTTGTGCATATTCGTGCAACCGAACCAATTGCCCGCGAGCCTGCCGCCACCAAGCATCTACTTTAATATCATTAAAAATTTCAGGGCCCAGATAATCTGCCATTTCCATACGAAAATTTAAATAGTCAACCGCCTCGCTCAAAGAAAATCGTTCAAGTTGAAAATCGCTTAGCGTAATGTCTGGCAAATCTAAGCGCTCTAGACGAGGCAATAAATGCAATTCAGCAAACAACACTAAATGCACACGGGTCTCAGCACCCAACTTTATTAAACCCACTAGTTCCTCTAAAACCTCATCCGTTAAGTGATGCGCGTTATCAACGATCACCACGGCGAGACCGTCATTTTCCGAGCGGCGCGCCGTGAATTCGGCAAACTCTTGCGCATCCGACAACTCATATTGCTTGATAGCATCGCCAAGCAAAGAGTCAAAATCGCTGGTGATTTGGCCCTCTAGAAAACAAATATCGTCGGCATCATCCAGGGCGTCAATTAACGCCTGCACCATACGAGTTTTTCCCACACCGTACTCGCCGAGAACAACCAGTACATTATTACTAAACTGACAAAGGTGAAGTAACTGGTCCAGAATTTGTCGCCGTTGCGCACCCGTATAAAAAGGAAAATGCGGATTATCCGAAAATGGATCTGTGGATAACCCGTACCTTTGGCGATAATCGGATAACAATTCTGACTCGCCCATTTCACCGTCGGACAACCTAAGGTTGGACGCATTATCATCCACATCCGTAGCATCAGGAGAAAAGGAAGGTTCAGTTCTCATAGCATTATTTTCCTCAACATAAATTTAACGAAATCATGCGCGGCAGGAGGCAAATGTTTGCGCCAAAAGATTTACATCAATTTCATTTGTTACAATCGCATTGCCCATAGAACCTAAAAGAACCAAACGCAAACGCCCATCCAATACTTTTTTATCAACACCCATTAATTGCATAAATTGCTCTGGGGTCATATCTGCAGGAGCTTTGGTCGGCAAATTAGCTTTTTTTAGCAAGCTCACAATACGATCGAAGTCAGCTTTCTGAACTCCTCCACGACGAAGAGACAAGTCAGACGCCATTACCATGCCCGCCGCCACTGCCTCGCCATGCAACCAATTGCCGTAACCTTGTGCTGTCTCTATCGCATGGCCAAAAGTATGCCCGAAATTTAGAATGGCGCGCACGCCGCCCTCGTGCTCGTCTTGCGCCACAACCCGCGCTTTGTTTTCACAAGAACGCAACACTGCATATGCAAGCGAGGCTTCATCACCAGCCATGAGTAATTCAATATTTTTTTCCAGCCAAAGAAAAAATTCATAGTCGCAAATTAGGCCGTATTTGATGACTTCCGCCAAGCCGGCCGAGAGCTCCCTCAGCGGTAATGTTTTTAGTAGTGTTATATCAGCGACAACGGCTTGCGGTTGATAAAAAGCCCCGATCATGTTCTTACCGAGCGCATGATTTACGCCAGTTTTGCCTCCCACTGACGAGTCAACCATCGACAACAGCGTCGTAGGTATTTGAATAAAATTTATGCCCCGCTGATAAGAAGCGGCAGCAAACCCCGTCATATCGCCAACAACACCACCGCCAAGAGCAATTAAGGTTGATGTGCGATTATGTTTTGCGGTCAACAACCCGGTAAAAATTTCGTTCAATGTGTATAAATTTTTATGCGCTTCACCGTCCGGCAACACCACTAAATCTACCTGGAAATTCGCGAGAGATTCCTTTAGTTTTGCGAAGTAAAGAGAAGATACCGTTTGGTTTGTGACGACGCAGACCTGCTTAGCCTGGATGTAAGGACTAAAAAGCCCCTCTTGAGCGAGAAGATCTGTG
>JAYWHF010000333.1:0-9711 GCA_043777855.1 Gammaproteobacteria bacterium
CCAGCATCTCTAAAACTTTTTCAGCTTGTCGTGTTTCGTGACGTTGGTAACGGCTCCAAAGGATGGCGTTTGTTGCACCATCCACCACTACCAACTTTACCGTGGTGGAACCTACATCAACACCGAAAACGAAGGATTTTTCATTCATAGTGACGCTACTCTTTTATTATGCATCGAAGATTGGCTATGTCTGTCTGCGCTGACACTAACGGAATTTTTAAAAGAAACCAAGTGCAACGCTCGGGTATTGTGTGCGGCGTGGACTTTAACCCAGCGTGCTCCAAGTGGTGGCAACTAAATAGGTCGTCAGGGTTGCGGGTTTGTGCCAGCCTGTTATAGTGCGGGAAAAGCTGTTTTATGAATTGATTTGTACAGCACAACACTTTATAGGGACTATTTATCCACGCGATAGATAGCACTGGATCCCCGTGATAGATAGTGAAGGTTTTCGCCCCAATGTGGGCATTATATTGACGAATACAGCGGGTCAGGTATTGTGGGCGCGGCGTGTGGGCGGGCAAGATGCTTGGCAATTTCCGCAGGGCGGAATTAACGAGCAGGAGTCGCCAGAGCAGGCGCTGTTTCGCGAACTGCATGAAGAGGTAGGTTTGCATCCGCAGGATGTAAAAATTCTTGCCAGCACTCGTGGATGGTTGCACTACAGGCTGCCGGATCGCCTGATGCGGCACCACTCTCAACCACTGTGTATCGGGCAAAAGCAAAAATGGTATTTGCTCCAGTTGTTGAGCGACGATAGAAGCGTCTCGCTCAATAACGGCGGGCGCGCTGAATTTGATGCTTGGCGTTGGGTGAGCTACTGGTATCCATTGGGAAAAGTCGTGTCGTTTAAGAAAGATGTTTATCGCCGCGCATTGAAAGAACTTGCGCTCGTCCATGCCATGCTTGAGCAAGATCGCTCGAAGTAGCTTGGTAATAAAACTGATAACTGGACTGTGGATAACCGGATGATACCTATGCTGAATTCGCTTCGCTCAATCGTTCAAGAGGTAAACTCGGCGCGTGACTTGACGTCTGCGTTGTTGATTATCGTGTCGAGCGTGAAGAATGCGATGCATACCCAGGTGTGTTCGGTGTATTTGGTCGACTCATTGGGCGATTACGTGCTTATGGCGACTGACGGCCTCAATCAGGATGCCGTGGGTAAAGTTCGGTTACATCCCGGTGAAGGCCTTGTCGGCCGTGTTGTGGCGCGCGAAGAACCGATTAATTTAGAGCATGCTGAGGCTCATCCAAGCTATCAATATTTTCCGGAGACTGGCGAAGAGCGTTATCGCTCGTTCCTCGGTGTGCCTATCATCCATCACCGCAAAGTGTTGGGCGTGCTGGTGGTACAGCAAGCTGAGCAACGCCGTTTTGACGAAGGTGATGAGTCGTTTCTGGTGACCATGTCGGCACAGCTAGCCGGTGTTATTGCTCACGCCGAGGCAACGGGTGGCATCAAAGCTGTTGGCCAGCAAGCGGTACAAGCACGGTTTATTGGTTCTCCCGGTTCGTCGGGTGTGGCCATAGGCGAGGCGGTTGTTATCGCACCTGAGGCCGACCTGCGGTCAGTTCCATTCAAACCTTATGTTGATTTAGAGGCTGAAATTGCCTTCTTTCAACGCTGCTTGATGGCAGTGCGCGAGGATATCAAAGCGCTCGGCGCAAAATTAAAAGACCGTTTGAATCGCGAAGAAAGAGCGCTTTTTGATGCCTATCTCTCGATGCTCGACGATGCCTCGCTGGGTGGTGAGGTGACGGAACGTATTCGCAAAGGATCTAACGCGCCTTATGCTTGGAGCCAGGTTATTCTTGAGCACGAAGCCACGTTTAACAGTATGGATGACCCTTATTTGCGCGAGCGCGCTACCGATTTAAGGGATTTAGGTCGCCGGGTGTTGGCCTATTTATTGGAATCCAATAAAAAACGTCGCGTTTATCCCGAGAAAGCAATTCTTGTCGGTGAAGAACTGACGGCGACCATGTTGGGAGAGATTCCTCCGGAAAAGCTAGTGGGTTTGGTTTCGGTTGAGGGGTCCAGCAACTCTCACGTAGCCATTTTGGCGCGGGCGATGGGTATTCCTACGGTGATGGGTGTTGTTGACCTGCCCTATATGCAATTGGATGGTCGCCCACTGATTGTCGATGGTTACCGTGGTTCGGTTTACTGCGACCCTAATGAACTCGTTGTTAAGCATTACAGTGGAATTGTTCTAGAAGATTTGGCGCTGGTAAAAGGGCTTGAAGCGCTCAAGGATCTACCTTGTGAAACAACGGACAATTATCGCCTTACCCTTTGGGTGAATACCGGGTTAATGGCTGATGTCGTGCGGTCCTTGGAGCGCGGTGCTGAGGGTGTAGGTTTATATCGGACTGAAATTCCGTTTTTGATGCGCGACCGGTTTCCGAGTGAAGAAGAGCAGCGCATTATTTATCGCGAGCAATTGGCGGCATTTGCACCTAATCCCGTGACTATTCGTACGTTAGATATTGGCGGTGACAAAGCACTCCCCTACTTCCCTATCGAAGAAGACAACCCATTTCTTGGCTGGCGCGGCATTCGTGTCACCTTGGATCACCAGAAATCTTCTTGGCGCAGGTGCGCGCCATGATCAAGGCCAGCGAAGGGTTGGATAACCTGCGCATACTCCTGCCGATGATCACGAATGTGCCTGAGCTAGATGCCTCCAAGGCGTTGATCGCGCGGGTCTATGCAGAGTTACTTGAGGAAGGCTACAACGTAAAAATGCCGCCCGTGGGGGTCATGATTGAAGTGCCTGCGGCTGTGTACCAGACGCGAGAGTTGGCGGCGCGCTCGGGCTTTTTATCGGTAGGTAGTAATGACCTTACCCAATATTTATTGGCGGTGGATCGCAATAATGCGCGAGTGGCCGACCTCTACCAAGCGTTTCATCCCGCGGTACTGCGCGCACTGCAACACATAGTAAACGAAGCTCACGCTGAGGGTGTGAGTGTGAGTATTTGCGGCGAACTCGCTGGCGATCCGAGTGCAGCCATACTATTGATGGCCATGGGTTTTGATGTGCTTTCGATGAGCTCCACTAACCTGCCAAAAGTAAAATCGGTTATCCGCGGCATTTCGCTCAGCCTCGCTAAAGCGTTGTTGGCGGAGGTTATAGTGATGACTGACGCCGATCAAATTCGCGAACGTGTTGAGCAAGCCTTGATTGATGCCGATGTGACCCGCTTAATAAGACCTGTAGGCGCTGATGATTTTGAAGACTGATTCCGCTCTTATTTAAGGGCTTCTGTTGCCCGCTACACCAGTGCTTTGACACCGCAATCTAATACCTAAACACTTCCCCTCTCGACAAGGTTTTCTTATGCTGCCATTTCCCAATCTCGACCCCATTGCCGTCGCCATTGGCCCTGTTACGGTGTTTGACAAAGTGTTCGGCCCGCTTAATGTGCATTGGTACGGGCTGATGTATTTATTTGCCTTTCTATCGGCGTGGCTGATTGCCGTGCATCGCAGCAAGGCCCCGAATTCACTTGTGGCGAAGCAAGACGTTGAAAATCTCGTTACCTATGGCGCCTTCGGGGTGATTTTAGGGGCGCGATTTGGCTACGTGGTGTTTTATAATTTTGACCGCTGGATGGGCGATCCCTTATGGCTATTTCGGGTCTGGGAAGGCGGCATGTCATTTCACGGCGGACTGCTGGGCGTGATTGTTGCGATGATCATCTATGCTCATCGAATCCGGGTGCCCTTTGTTGCGTTAATGGACTTTGTTGCGCCTATGGTGCCGCTGGGTTTGGGTTTTGGTCGTATGGGTAACTTTATCGGTCAGGAGTTATGGGGCCGGGTAACCGATGTGCCCTGGGCGATAGTCTTCCCCAAGGCGAATGACCCAGCTGGAATAGCGCGGCATCCATCGCAGTTGTATCAAGCCACGTTAGAGGGCTTGATTTTATGTGTTGTGTTGTTGTGGTTTTCGGCTAAGCCGCGCCCACGCGGTGCCGTGTGTGGATTGTTTCTGTTGCTATACTCCATTTTCCGTTCTGTGGTAGAAAATTATCGCCAACCAGACGCCGACATAGGTTTTGATTTGTTCGGTTTTATTACGCGCGGGCAGCTGCTTTCGTTGCCGATGTTTATTTTAGGTGCTGGGCTGCTAATCAACGCATACTTTTTTAATACAAAAGTAAAACCTGGCAAGAAGAGCAAAAGCTAGAACAAGATTTTTTGTCGATAAAATTTTGGTAATCGTTTTTTATGAAACAATATTTAGAGCTTATGCGGGATCTCGTTGATAACGGCTTTATGCGCGATGATCGCACGGGTACGGGCACTCGTTCGGTTTTTGGCCGTCAAATGCGTTTTGATTTGAACCAAGGCTTCCCCTTGGTTACTACCAAAACGGTGCATTTGAAAAGTATTATTGTTGAATTGCTCTGGTTTTTGCAGGGGCGCACGGATGTGAATTGGCTGCAAGAGCGCGGGTGTAAAATCTGGAATGAGTGGGCGACTGCCTCGGGTGATTTGGGGCCGGTGTACGGAAAACAGTGGCGTAGTTGGGCGTGCCCAGATGGCAGCACTATCGATCAAATCAGTGATCTCATTCAGCAAATTAAAACGCGCCCTAATTCGCGCCGTTTGATAGTTAGTGCTTGGAACCCTGCCGACCTGCCCGACGAATCACTCAGCCCACAAGAAAACGTTGAGCGTGGCCGAATGGCGCTAGCCGCTTGCCATACGTTGTTTCAATTTTATGTGGCAGATGGCAAACTTTCTTGCCAACTTTATCAGCGCAGCGCAGACTTTTTTTTAGGTGTGCCGTTTAATATTGCAAGTTACGCGTTACTAACACACATGATTGCGCAGCAGTGCGACCTTGGCGTGGGTGATTTTGTACATACCTTTGGCGATTGTCATCTCTATAACAATCATGTAACCCGCGATATTGTTTATGAACAGTTAAGTCGTACCCCCAAAGCCTTGCCGAGGATAATTATTAAACGTCGACCAAAAACGATCTTTGATTACGAGATGGATGATTTTGTCTTTGAGGGTTATGACCCACATCCACGCATAGTCGCGCCTATTGCGGTGTAGTGTTTCGGGCGAGTTAATAAATTTTTTCAGGTGAGTCAATGAAACTTTCTTTAATTGTTGCGGCAACGCCCAAAAATGTCATCGGACGAAATAATGAATTGCCATGGTATCTGCCACAAGATTTAAAATATTTTAAATCGATTACCTTGGGCAAGCCGATTATTATGGGGCGAAAAACTTTTGAGTCCATAGGCAGGCCTCTACCCGGGCGAACTAACATTGTTGTAACCCGACAAGCAGATTGGAAATACGCCGGCGTATTGGTGGCCAAGAATGTGGCGGTGTCCTTGGTGATTGCCCAGCAGTTCCTTAATGAGCAAAACCAAACTACAGAAGAAATGATGGTGATCGGCGGTGCCGAAATTTATCGTTTAGCATTGCCACTCGCCAATCGGGTTTATTTAACAAGAATTAATGTGGATATAGAAGGCGACGCTTATTTTCCTGAGCTACCGAGCAGCGAATGGAAATTAGTGTCCGAAACTGCCGGAGAGCCTGATGCGCCTTTGCCGCATAATTTTTTAGTATTTGAACGAGTGTGATAGCCCGCCTATGACACTGCTATCAGTGCTTATAAAAACCTCGCTTGTTTTAGCGGGTTTTTCAATCGTTAGTGCGATACTGCTGCTGTGTGTATATTGGTTTGTCTACAATGCGTTTGAAAAAACGTGGCTATCCAAAGCAGCCTGCATGTGTCTGTTGTTAGGGATCGCGTATTTGCAGCTCATGCATATGCGGCAACTACTCAACGAAAGTAGCATTTTTGAATCGGTTGAATATCGCGTTTTACTCTTTGTTGTAGCGCCTTGCTTTTATTTGTTCAGCCGCGAAATATTACACGTTAATCCCACCACTAACCTGCGCTTGATGGCGCACTTTCTGCCGTTAATGTTAATTCCTTTTATTAGCTACAGGTTGGCTATCCCCGCTGCGTTTACCTTAGGTACGGGTTACGCCCTTTGGCTGAGTATTCTGGTTTATCGCTTAAAGCTACAGCGGCAGTATTTTTTAGTAGAGTTTTTAACACTGGCGGGTTTTGCTGTTTTTGCGCTCTTGGTATTGCTCACGGGAATTTTCTCGGCGCTGATCGGCGAACAGTTATTTGCGATTGTTTATACCAATTTAGTGGGCGTTATGCTGTTCGCGATTGTTTATATTCAATTGCGCTTTCCCGAAATCACGCAAAAAACGGTAGATGCTGTAGCCGCCAGCTACGCGGCATCAACCTTAACCAAAATGGATTGTGACCCCTTGGTTTTGCAGATCAATAATTTGCTTGCGGAACAAAAACTGTATCGCAACGAAGACTTAAGCCTAGCCAATCTTGCTGAAAATCTCGGTATCAATAGTCATCAGACCTCTGAACTTATCAACACCTATTTTGGTATGGGTTTCTCTCGGCTAATTCGTAACTATCGTGTTGAAGAGGCTAAGCGTCAGCTGCTGGAGGAGCCTAAAGCATCGGTCTTGTCCATCGGGCTGGCCGTCGGGTTTAGTTCTCAGTCAAATTTCTACACCGCGTTTCGTGATTTCACCGGCGAAACCCCCGGCCAGTTTCGCAAACGTCAGGGTATTCAAGAGCCCAATTAATCCTGTGGTTTACTCAGGCATATTTTTTCGCCTCGTTCAAGAAGCTCCTAAATGATCATTGTGTAACTTTTCAATTGATTGATTTTATTCGCCACTATTTGCATTCTGAAGTATGTGTTCCTAAAAGATAAAACCAGATGCTATTCATTCGACCTACTAGCAGGGCACAAATAAAGAATACTCTTCACTTTAAAACTGTATGAGGCATGGATGCCGATTCGAGCCTACACGGAAGTATTTACGGCGCGTTTTAAAGTGAAGAGTATTCTTTACAAATGACCAGTTAGTATGTCCAGAATGTGACGTGTGGGCAGCCACAGTGAACAACCAGTTTACAATTCGTGTTTGACCTGCGGTGTTTGACTTGTGGTGTTTGAAAAAATGTTAAGGCGAAAATGTTCTGATGGACGTAGTACTCTATCGTAAAGCGGAACTTTTCGTTTCACGATGACTATTGTTCATCGTTTGTTTGGCAGAACATTTTATCAAACCGGTATTTTTAAAGAGGCCTAAGATGGAAATACTACTCGTCATATTTGCGATTCAAGGTTTTCTGGGCGCGTTCGATACGCTTTATCACCACGAGCTTACCGAGCGGTTACCTTGGCGCGCCAGTGCCGCTAAAGAATTAAAATTACACGGGATTAGAAATTTTTTTTACAGCATTATCTTTTTATCGCTAGCCTGGTGTGCATGGAATGGTTTTTTTGCGTGGGTTTTTGCCTTTATCCTGATCGCTGAAGTTGTTATTACCCTGATGGATTTTGTTGAAGAAGACCGATCTCGTCAGCTGCCGGCAAGCGAGCGTATTACCCACACGATATTGGCACTGAATTACGGTGCGATTCTGGCGTTGTTGGTGCCTATCCTCTGGCAATGGTCACAAGTGCCTACTGGCTTTACACCGATGAACTTCGGCCTCTTGTCTTGGCTCATGACCTTTTACGCGGCTTGCGTATTGGTGTGGGGGTGCCGCGATCTTTTGCGTGGCCTTTGGTGGTCGCGAAAAGCCCGATCACAGAACGCCGAATTAGGGAAAGTAGAATCCGCGGCATTGGCATTAGAAGCGGCTGAACCGACGGCGAAAGATAAGCCATCGCGGCATAGCAAACTCTTGAATATCTCCGCGCTTAAAAAACCAAACCAACAGATATTGGTAACAGGCGGCACAGGTTTCATTGGCAAACCCTTGTGTCAGGCACTCATTGACCAAGGACATTCGGTCACGATTCTCACCCGCCGCATGAAGAATGCAGCGGGTCTCTTTCATGGTCGCGTAACTTTTCTTGATTCGCTGGATTTAATTCAGAGCCACGATACCGTCGATGTCGTGATTAATCTGGCCGGTGAGCCTATTAGCCAGCGCTGGTCGGTAAAAGCGAAAGTCGATATGTTGGAAAGCAGGATCAATGTGACTTTGGCGTTAGTGGCGCTGATTGAGCGGCTCGTGAAAAAGCCGGCGGTCTTCATCAGTGGTTCGGCAATTGGCGTGTATGGCACTGACCCGGAGCGATCGTTTACGGAGGATACGCTGGGCTCACACGACGACCTTGGCGCTTATCCTAGAAAGCTGTGCGAAGAGTGGGAGGCTGTGGCAATGCGCGCCGAGCAGTATGCCGTGCGCACTTGCGTGTTGCGCACCGGCGTTGTGCTGGGCATGGACGGCGGCGCTTTGGCACAAATGCTGTTTCCGTTTGACATCGGTTTGGGTGGGCCTATGGGTAGTGGCAACCAGTGGTTTTCCTGGATACATCGCGATGATATTATCCGGCTGGTAATACATCTTATAAACAACGATATTCATGGCGCCGTCAACGCGACGGCGCCAGAGCCCGTCACCAACAAAGTCTTCAGCAAGGCATTAGGGAAGGCCATGAAACGGCCTGCAATAATCCCGCTGCCAGCATTTCAAGTGAAGCTACTTTTTGGGCAAATGGGTGCAACTCTGTTGTTGGCGGGGCAAAAAGTAATGCCCGAAAAAGCCCTCGCCAGCGGCTTTGTTTTCAAATTCCCAACCCTAGAGCCTGCGTTACAACACATCTTTACGAAGTGATCAAGATGAAGTGATCGAGCTCGGCGCTTGGTATGCTCCAAGAGTCTCTCAAATGATCATTCTGGAACTTTCCAACTAATTGATTTAACAAATAATAATTTATCTTTTCGGATTATCTATTCCGAAAAGATAAAACCAGACGCTAAGCCGTTTAAATATCCCCAAAATCTGTTCTGTAGACCACGACTAATTCAGTGGGTCTGCAAGAGCAACCATTTCAATTAACGGGAGATAATTATGCTGACATTAATAACACATGCCATTTACCTAATCGTGAGTATATGCATCACGGTTGGGGTAGGCCGCGCGCTGAATAAAAACGGGAAAGAACCGTGGAAACAAGTCTCTTGCAAAGTTTTGCGCGTATCGCTGAGTTGCTGATGATGAGTGTCGTCTCATTGAGCTTTGTGTTCTCAGCATCTGAAGATGTTAGTCTTATCGTACTCATCACAGAGCGTTTAGCGTTAATCTTATTTATGTTAGGTGGCCTAGTCTTGTGGGTAACTCACGTTAAAATGCGCCGATTATAGGAGGGCCGACTGTGATGAATTTTCTGTGGATGAGAAATCTTGGTTTGATGATTGTTTGTGTTGAAAGTTTATTGGAGGTAAGGCGCACATGAAAATGCAGCAATTACTGTTGATAGGGCTTTTGATTGCGGTCTCGCTGCTTGGTTGCGCCCGTGCCGAGCCAGCCTTAACTTTTGCTCGTTGTGAGCTTCTGGTCGAGTCAGATGTTGCCGAGGTTGTTTTTAGGAAGCTCATGGCCAACTTAAATATTAACGTGGATATACGCGCGTTTCCTCCGGCCCGCGCGACTACTGAAAATGTTAGCGCTCGCGTGGCCGGTGAAATAGAGCGTATTTACTCTTATGGCGTTAAGTACCCAACTTTGGTGAGGGTTACGCCAAGCTACTATTCCCAAACATCTGTGGTTTACGCGCAGAAAAGCCGTCAACTAAACATTTCTTCAAAGGAGGATTTAAAAAAAT
>JAYWHF010000334.1:0-3475 GCA_043777855.1 Gammaproteobacteria bacterium
CACCACACAAACCGCGATTAACAGTATCAGTGACTTCAATAGATTCATTAAAAGATCACCGCCTGATAGCCTTCTTTGCCTTGCAGGTACGCCATAGGAAACTCCAATACGGATTTCGGTGTGGTCGTGACTGCGGCTAAATAGCTGTTTTCAAAATTCAACGTAATTTGTTTAACGTGGACACGATCAATCGGAATTTTGGCGTTCGTGGCCCAGGTATAAATATCGCTCTCGGCTTTAGCCTCCATGATAAAAATATCGATGTGAGCGGACGTGCCCAGCAAGCGTGCAGTGGTTGTTCGACAGCGCGTATTGCACTCGCCCGCTTCGACGAAATATAAAACACGATCTGCGGTTCTAATATTTGTTACATCGGGCTTCCGGCCATTCAGTGATGCAGCATATTGTGCAAACACAATTTCACGTTGTTTGTTGTAAATTTGTTGGAACTCCAGCACGGTGTTTTCACGCCATTGATCCAGCTCTGCTTCTAACCGTGCATAACGACTTTTTTCAGCCGCTGAGTTTGCGTAGTGGGACAAAATAGCCAACGGCGTAGCGTCATTTTTCCACACGCCCCAGGGAGATGTTTGTTTGATGGATTCGTAACGCTCCCATTCTTCTTTGGTTAGTCCCCAATATTCCCAAGTGTTTTCATGCGTTTGGGTATGATCTTTTAAGCTGCTTTCAAAGGTGGATATTTCTACACGACTGTCTTCTGCATAGGCATTGATGGTGGCAAGAACACAACACGCCACGACAAAGGAAATAAATGACTTCATTACAATTTCACCACGTTGCTGACGCCGTTAATAAAAAGCTGTGCTTCTTTTTTAATGGGATCAGCGGCTAGAAGTTTGGCACCGTGCCATTCATCACCTACTGACAACAATGGCGAACTGTCCGAGCCTTCGCGCAACGATATCCAGGATGTGCCACCTTGAATGCGGATAGAGATTAACGACACTAGTACCGGTGGTTTTTCCGGTACTTTTGGTTTTTCAATGACGATGGGTTTTGGTATAGGCTTTGGTTTATTGAGTAAATCTACATCGGCTTTTAATTCTTGATAATGACGTTCTAACTGCGATTCGCGTGAACCATTGTTGATTAACTCATTTTTAAAATCAGACAGTTGTTCTGTGAGTGATCGTACTGATCCATTCACCGCACTGAGTTGCGTGGAATATTGTGCGAGCAATTTTTGTAATTGATGTAGTTCTATTTGCTGTGTTTCGAGGGTTGCAGAGAGTGATGATGATTTTCCACCAAAGATGGATGTCAGTTTTTCAACAGGTTTATCCGCTGCTGCAAAAAACACTACGATATTCATCGCCAGTGCCACCAACGCAATCGTTAACACCAACGACGACGATCCGTTCTTGCGGTGAGTGTTACCCTGATATTGCTCTTGTTGTTCTGATTGCGCATTGAATGGCAACACATATTCTATTTCTTCGACAGTAAATTGATCTGGTAGTGAATTCATACAATCCTCTTAATATTTTTTAAAATATTTGGTAGCAAAAAAATCGACACGCCTACCGCCGCCATAATCGGTAAAAAAATAAGGGTTGGGTGAATCGAAAATGGCGATGTCATGTAAATGCCAAATGACAACATGATGGCTGGCTTTACCAAACGTTTAGTATTGTGGTAAATCATGGCGGACTCGATGCCACCACAGGCGCGGCGAATATCGCGCTCTACCAGGCCATCAATAAATGCCACCAGACACACCAATGCAAAGCCGGTCATCGCACTCATACACACGGCGAGCCGCACCGCAAAAATAAATACCGTATTAATAAAAGCTTCAACACCGTAGCTGGCAAACAGGCTTGCAGAATTGTGTGCGCCGCTGGCCAGGGCACTTGAAATTTCCCGCAAGTGAAAAAAAGAAATCCATTGATCAACCCAATTAACCATCACACTGGCGATATCACCTGGGTATAAACCGGTTAATAAATTTTGATTAAAACTCCCTAAAAAACTAATCTCCGTTTTCAGCACATCATGCGAATGTTCTGGCCCCCACACGTACACCATGCCGATCAATTCAATGATGACTGCAATAAAAATGGCTGAGATTAACCACACCATAAAACGCAGCACGACGCCGAAGGTGATGGAAAAAAACCAGTCCCAGGGGTCTTTGTGGTGTCGGGGTTTTCGTTGAGCAGGTTGAGTTGTTGTCATGCTGCCACCGTCACATCAGGCAGCTTGTACCAGTCGTCATTGGTGCTATTACTGGAATAGGTCGAGCGCATTTGTTTGCACAGGAAGTCGAGATTTTTTGGCAGTTCGTCTGTATCTTTAAATAAGGGAAGACGCAATTTATAAAGCTTGCCGCCCATCAGGGCGAAAGCATGACCTTTAGGCAGGCGGGTGAGATCGCCTACCGATACAAGGGGGACACGTTGTGAGGTGATGCGATTTTGGGTGCTGGATGAAAAGTCACTGTGTGACTCAGGATTCGTATCATCCGCAATGCCTGATAATAGTGTTAGCTGGTCTACTTCTGCTTCCGGTAATAAATTCGTGAGCAATTCTGCCGTCGCTAATTCTTTCACGCGCAACATAATCAAGTTGCCGAGGTTGCCCACAACTTGACCCGCTTTTGCTTTGTTACCAAAGCGAGCTTCGATATCACTTAAGGTTTGTGTATACACCGTTAATTGGAAACCAGATCCACCGGCTTTGTTCGCCATGGGCACAAATTCTTTGCCGACAAGATCACTAAACTCATCCGCATGCACACAAATTTTTCTGACTTTAACAAGCTTTGCCAATTCAGATGAAAGGCCTTGGGTAACACCAAATTTATTGATGGCACCAGCGCGGCTTGTGAGGTCACTAAACATAGAGTTGCCCACGGCTTGCGCTACTTCTGGATCAGATAACGCGTCGAGACCTACATAGACTATACCGCCCATACGAATAATTTCGTCCCAGTCAAATATAGGCCTGGGGTCATCAATGTTGGTGTAATCCGGTGATAACAATTCCGAGGTAGGGCCTGATGTCAGTTTTTCCAATAACGGAAATAATGAGGCGACTAATTTGTCGTAGAAACTTTTCTCATAATCAAATGTTTTTACCAATGCGAGCGCAACTGGATCTAATAAATTAGCGGTTTTAAATATTTGTGCCGCTGCCCAGGCTTTACGATCACGCGTTGCCTGGGTGCGATCCGGTTTTTGTTCTGAGTTAATGATGCTATCCAGCGCTTTACGCCAGTTTTGAATACCTGCATGGCGCAATTGCAATTCGCTACTCGGCAACTCGAAAATAAATTCTAAATATTCATACAGCAATGGGTCTATATCGGCACCGTAGCGCAACAAATTATCGTAGGTAATTGTTTTGCCTAACACGGTTAACGCTTTGCTCATTACATTCACATATCGCCACACAAATTCTCTAAATGCCGCGCTGTTTCCTTCACCCGAAATTTGGCTGGCAATCCGCGAAG
>JAYWHF010000335.1:0-9698 GCA_043777855.1 Gammaproteobacteria bacterium
CTAGCCGCCCAGCGTCATGGCTGAAAAATCACAAAGTATGGCCGAGCGTTAATCGTATTGATAATGTTTACGGCGATAGAAACCTGATCTGTTCCTGCCCGAGCGTGGAGAGTTACACCGAATAAAATATCGCACCATTAACAAATCACAGTATTAGCAAATCACAGCATTAACAAATCCCAGTATCAACAAAAGGGGCGCAGTGGATTTTTATCCGGCCCCCGTTTATCGGTTGAACAATACATGAGAAATTCAACGCACCTAGGTTCGCATTAACGTAGATTTTCCAAATAATGATTCAATTAAATCAACTGCAATTAATGCCGTTTTGTTGCGTACATCCAACGCCGGATTTAGCTCCATAACATCAAGTGACGCCAGCAAGCCGGTGTCATAAATCATTTCCATACAGAGTTGCGCTTCACGGTAGGTGGGCCCACCCGGCACGGTCGTACCGACCCCCGGTGAAATATAAGGGTCAAGAAAGTCAACGTCGAAACTGAGATGAAGGTGGGTGTTGGCATCAACGCCCGACAAAGCCTGCTCCATCGTTTGTCGCATTCCAACTTTGTCGATGTAGCGCATGTCAAACACTTCCAATTCTTGTTCATGCACAAAACGCTTTTCACCCGCATCAACACTTCGAATACCAATTTGACGAACCCACTTAGGGCTGATGGCCGGCACATGGCCACCAATTTCAGTCAATTCCTTCGGGCCGAAACCACACAGACACGCTAGAGGCATTCCGTGGATATTACCGCTCGGCGTTATCTCGCTCGTATTAAAATCGGCATGGGCATCGAGCCAAATCACTCTCAACTTTTTTCCCGTTTCGCGGCAATGCTGTGCCACCGCACTAATCGAACCTACGGCCAAACAATGGTCGCCGCCGAGAAGGATCGGCATACGGCCAAGCTTCAGTTCGCCATAAACCGCACCATGCACCTCTCTATTCCAAGCCGCCACTTCATGCAGATGCCGGTACCCGTTTACTGGCATCTGCCACGGATTGTACGGGCCATTAAGATTCCCGCGATCCAATACCTCTACACCTTGGTGATGAAGCATTTCAGCAAGCTCCGCAATTCTAATAGCTTCCGGCCCCATGCTTGCACCACGCGCACCAGCACCTATATCCGTTGGAGCGCCAATAAGAGATACAGCTTTCAACATTGTCATGGCACTACCTTTTTCTAAGTGAATTTTAAAAGTGTTTACATACCCATTTACAAGGCATAGATAGCCTACAAGACAAGAATAATTTATCCGAGCTGCACGCCGAGTTTACGACAAATTTCGCCATTTAGGTGCGCGAAGAACTAGAAAAAAATCACCCGCAACGCACAAGGTCAGTAAGATTGCTTTATCATAATCGGTAAGGTACCGCGCCTATACACGCTTCAGTCGAGCGTCAAAAAAACTTGGGGAATTTTCTAAATGATCGATAACGCTCACAATCTCATTGAATCCGAAACACCTGAAAAGTTACTCCATGACATAGCCACCCCGTTGCTCATCACACAGATGAATGCCGATCTTCTCGCCAAGCACTTACCTGAGCTGCTCCGAGCACTGCTAAATCTCCAACCCAACGGCTCAGATCTACTGAACGATGACGCTCGTGTTAACGCATTAATCAACGCGCCCACCCAGATAAAAAACAATCTCGCCACGGTACAAAAAAAAATCAGAGAATTAACGAGAGCGTTAGAAAGTATTGATCTTACTGCAGAGAAAATCACACACCCACGAAGCGAAAACACAACCGCCACTACAAGCGTCTGCCGGCCTTCGTTGAAAAACATAAAAACTATCCTGTTGGTTGAAGATGAAATAATTCATCAGGATATTGGCCTCAGCTTACTCTCGCCACAGTATCAAGTTGATTGCGCCAATAATGGGCTAGAAGCCGTTCAAAAGTGCAAAGAAAAAAACTACGACTTGATATTAATGGACTTGCAAATGCCAAAAATGAATGGTGTAGAAGCAACCTCCGAGCTGCGCAAAACAATCAATAAGAATACGATCATTATTGGCCTTACCAGCATGCCGATCGGCAGCAAGCGCAACGAACTAGTTGACATTGGTTTCAATAATTTTCTTGAAAAGCCATTAAAACTAGAAAGTTTTCAAAACATATTGAGATTACACACTGTTAATGACTAAGATGCCAACGTAACGACATCTCTATAAAAGTGGTTTACATATGCGACAAGAAAAATACAATGCAATTAAGCAAATTCTTTACTGCTCTTGTGCCTATCTCGCGCTGATTGGCCATTCGATTGTAGCGGCGCAAGAAACTTCACCCTCAATAGCCATCGAAGAAATCACTGTCACAGCGCAAATGCGCGAAGAGAATGTTCAATCAGTGCCTATTGCAATTGGCGTCTATAAAGAAGAGTTCATTGCCAACATAGGTGCGAAGTCGCTAACGGATATGGAATACGCCATTCCTAATATCAATTTTGGCAATGGCAGCCGAGACACGCGCGGAGAAATTGCCATTCGCGGTGTGGGCGCCTACTCGCGCAACATAGGTACAGATGCTCGCGTTGTCGTCTATGTCGATGGCGTTCTTACCGGCCGCTCATCAACGTTTGATCAAAGCTTAGTAGATGTCGACCATATCGAAGTTCTTAGAGGCCCCCAAGGAACGCTTTCCGGCGCCAACGCCATTGTTGGGGCTATAAACATTATCACTCAAGCACCTAGTGAAACCTTATCCGCAACACTAATGACAGACGTCGGAAATTTCGGCCTGAGGTCAGTCAGCGGAAAACTGAATCTACCGCTCACCTCGGATTTGTACGCCAGCCTTTCATTGGGTAAAACAACCCAGGATGGCTTTATTCAAAACGTCAGGCTAAACCGAGATCTACAAGGTGTGGATAGAGATACCGCAAAATTAAAATTTCGCTACTTGGGTATTGAAAAACTGACTCTCGATATCGGTTTTGATTACCTCAATGACGACACACAATCAACCAATGGCGAAGCGCTCACTGATATAGGTAACTTTAAAGGTTACAGCCTAGCACCAAACCCGCGTGAGGTCGCCCACAATGCCGACGAATTTTCACAACGCCAACTTAAAGGCACCACACTTAGGGCGCATTATTTAACGGAAAAAAATTACGAATGGGTTTTTATTTCAGGAGTACGTCACGCTAATTTCAGCGAGCTTAACGAAGAGGATTATTCACCCCTCGACGTAGCAACGAGCATATTTGACGAAAAAAGTAACCAGTTCAGCCAAGAAATTCGTTTCATTTCGCCGCGTGGCGAAAATACAGATTATGTTATCGGCGCTTACCTATTGGATCAGGATATCTCAACCCAGCGTGGAGCAAATCTTGGGGCCAATTTTCCGAATCGATCAAACACATCCATTAGTACTCCCGCGTCATCCGAACTTAGATCACACTCTGCTTACGCGAATGGCAATTGGCGCTTTACCGATAAATGGGAGGCTACGGCTGGCCTACGTTATATTCACGAATCTAAAATGATGGATTACAGCAGCATCGACACAACCAAGCTGTTTATCAACGTAAATCATTTAACCCAAGAGAAAACCTATAACGAACTCTTACCTAAGGTTGGGCTTAGCTATCACGCCACTCCAAACGTGTTGATATACAGTTCTATTTCGCGCGGTTATAGAAGTGGTGGTTGGAATGCTGACTTTCTAAGCACGTTGGAAAATTTTCAGTTTAACCCTGAATACGCCATCAACTACGAATTAGGCGTTAAATCCTCTGTATTTAACAATCATCTCACCTTCAACACCAGCGCATTTTCTACAAAATTTCGCGACTTTCAAGTTTTTCAGTTTATTACCAATAGCGCTGGTGGCACCATCATCTCTTATACCAACGCAGGCAAGGTAACAAGCCAAGGCATTGAGGTAGACATAGAAGCCAAACTAAACACCGACCTAAGTCTTAGTTTCAATTCAGCATTTACTCAAGCAAAATTTGACGAATTTAAAAACGGTGGCGGGCTTGGCATTAATTACGACAACAACTTTCTTCCCTTTGCACCCGAGCATACTCACTATCTCGGCGTAGACTATCAAAATGCGCTAACAACTCAGGCGTCTTTTTACGCCCATATAGATTACGGCTACACCGGAAACTATTTTTCAAACCCCGACAATTCCTCCGCAAACGCCATCACTTACCACAAGATTGCCAACGCACGATTTGGCCTGAAACTTGATGAGACTGTGGATCTTTCTCTGTGGGTCAAGAACCTCACCGATGACACCGACTTAAGGCAGCGCTCAGTATCATTCTTAGGTGTTCCAAGAGGATACTACAATCCTCCTCTTTGTTACGGGCTTAGTGTTAAATACAATTTTGATTAGATATTTCATCATAAAACTAATGAATGTTTTTTGTTTCAACCGTGTAAACGGAGCGTCGTTCTGCGATAGTACCAACAACCGGCGCTTCATCGCCTACTATCAACACCGAGGGGAAACGAAAAATAAATTCAGTGCCGCCACCAATTTCACTATGTACCTCAATATCGGCGCGGTGCTCATCCGCGATTCGCTTAATGGCTTGCATACCAATACCACTGCCAAACTCCTTGGTACTATAATCCTGGTTCCACAAGTTAGTTACATGCTGCTCCGACATTCCCACCCCGTTGTCTCTAAATGAGAAACAAACTGATCCTTCTTCGACCCAAGACTTAACACTAAGTACAACCTCCTCATGACCTTGCCGTGCTTCAGCAGCATTTTTTATTAAATTAATAAAAAGAATTTTTAAATCCTCGGCATCACCCGCTATTTGGGGAATATCATTAAACTCATAATTAACCTTATCTATAGACGTTTCAAATACAAATAGGCAGTCTTTCACCAATGCCTCTAACGCGCAAGGCTGGACGCGCCGCCTACGGTTTCCACCCAAAATACTTGCCATGGTGGCAATTAATTTTGAGCCGCGCTTTACCTGCGCCAAAATAATGTCTTTCTGTTTATCTCGATCATACATATCGCTTGCAAATACACCATCTATTATGGCGAATGGTGCTTTAATATCGTGGTGATAATGGCTCATCATGCCCAACATCGACAGCGTTTTTTTAGCTTCACCGAGCTGATCTTGCATGTCGTTTAAGCGAATTAATCGCTGTAATACCTGGCCCAACTCACCTGCCAGCCACTCAAAAATTTTGATGTCATCATAGCGGTAATAGGAAAGATCTGAAGAAGCGCCAACAAGCACAATCGCTAATATTTTTTTGTTAGCCATCACAGCAAAACACAATGTTGCATGCTGTTTTTCCATCTCATGCTTTATTGCATCTGGCATCTCATCAGCCATATTTAAAGTAGAATTCTGCGCACAATAACTTACCAACATGTAATTCTCGGCAACAAAATCAAGAGGCAAATGATTTGCACCATCACGATCATGATTAGAGCCCTGCATCGCATCAGACCCAACAACTAAAACCTTGTAATTTTGCACTCTTACTATTTTCAAAAAAAGATGATCCAACACCTCAAGCATGGTGGCGATATTCATCGTATGGTTAAGCGCTTTTTCAGTATCTTCTTTCACTTGATCGAATTCGTAGCCATGCTTAACAAGCATTTTTTTTGCGTTTGGCAATATCCATTTTAACATTCTTGGATAGCATTCCAGAACCGCAACTACAAATACAATCATTACAGCGGCGCCAGCGATGGTGTCTGCGCTCCCCCCTAAAGATTCAACCACAAAGAAATAGAACCAAACAATTGCAGCTAAAATCGAAGCCCGCGCCATTGTGACGCCAATCGCAGAACGCACGTCCATAAGATTATTTTGAATCGTGGCGTAAAAAAGCAAGCTAATAAAAGCAATATTGGCTATAGCCCCAACAAGCTTCAAATAAAAACTATATTTTACCAAATAAATACTAATCAGACCCATTAACAAAATTAACATCACAGTCATGAGCAGCCATCGAATTCGCTGCTTTTCTCTATGAGTCACAGACTTAAATTTAGCTGCACCGAAAAATATAGTAGCTAACAAAGAAAATAGAAAACCGACAGCAAAACAATAAAAAATATTATCCACCTTAGGCAAAAATCCGCCAATGGCAGGAACCAGCACCGAAGGAAAAAGTAATAAATTTGTCAATGATAAAATTGCACTAAAAACAAACCCGGGAATAACAATTAAATAAAGAAATAATCGATTTCCACCGCCAATTAGACGCCACACCAAAAAAGCAATTGACGGCGCAATAAAAAACATACCCCACCGAGTAAGATGGAACCACAGCGTCAACACAGATAAATCTTTTATAATGGTCAATAGAAAAAGCTCCATTGACCATAGAGCCATACTAAATGCCGTCAATGCCAAAGGTTTAGCCGCCGGACTATTACGCTTAGATAGAGCTAAAAAGACGAAAAAAAAATCAACCAGACACGTTACTAAATAGTGTATCACTTACCACCTCACTTCGACGAGTTCTGCTATATATTCTATCTCGAAACGCATTAACATCGTGGCATATCACCAATACAGTTTTAAAATTTAATTCTGGGTATGATCTTTCTTCAGACATGACATCAAAATGCATAAATTTATAAAATTTAATATGCTCTGTTCTTATCCCTGCCACTAAATATTTTGCATCATGCTCAACTATTGTATTAACAATATTTTCATATATATTTAGCCTTGCAACAACTCCAGCTTTATCTTGAAAACTCGGATCTATTACAAGCTTATTAGCTTCTACAAAAGTTGACCTATAACCAATAGCTTCGCCAATTTCTTTACCAAACACTTCCATTACTGGCACAGTATTCTGCAATTCTGGATTAAACACACAGGTGCGCACCGAACCAAAGGGCCTATTTTTATAATAGGTTAGAAAAGACGTACAGTTTGATTTTGAATCATACTGATCCATAAATCGGTGAGTTTCATTTTTTTCAATATAATCCTTTGCACTATAACTTCGATAGCGCATAGAATACACCCTGTCTAACATCGGCCCCTTTGCCGCGATGCTGTAATAATCATTTTTATGGGAAACGCTTTCTTGAACTTGCAAGGCAGCTGACAACATGATGAACCTCACTGAAATATTAAATGGAATTAATAGTTAAAGAGAAAAGTAAACAAAAAAAACACAACGCCTAAAAAATGATAATTTAGACGACAACAAAAAAGAAGTTTAGCTGCCGCTCCATTATGCTCACAATTAACGCTATCTATTTAGCGTAGGTTCAGAACTTACACCTATTTCTAGTCAATATACAACCAGAATACTACTGTCCTTCCTGTAAGAAAAAATTCAATAGGTCTGCTCAACTGAATTTGGTGACCCCTAATCTGCATTGTCTTCATATAGAAATTCACGGCATGCAGAAATCGAAATATTAATCAGCTAAATTCAAAAGCCCAAATTTGACACCGTTAAAACGAAAAATGCGCAAAAGCTTTTAATGCACATCCCGCGAAAAGCGCTTGAACGAATCTATTAGACCGCTACAATCTTCGCGCCCAACAACACCATTGAGTTGCGTAAACTGGTTAGACCGCAAGAAGGCCGGACGCAAGTAGCGACATTAGCTTTAGGAACACTATGGTAAAAACCTATTTATTCGTCTGCGTGATAATTACACTGAGTAGTTGCACCTCAAACTCCCTGCATCGAGAACCGAGCTTTGCGCTATACGGCAATTGGTGTGGACCAGAACACCCGAAGATAATGAGCAATGCCTTGCTACCGATTGATCAGTTAGATGCGAGCTGTATGCGTCACGATCTTTGCTACGCAGACAAAGGAAACTACGCCTGCGAATGCGATAAGATTATCAGCGAAGAGTTAAAAGTATATTTATTAGCTGAAAGCCACTCACCGGACCAAAAATATTACGCCCGCTCGTTTTATCAATACTTTAAAAATTCATGGTGTTACGGAACACCAGACAGCAAAACAGGGGCAAGTCGGGCACTACATAGTCTTTACAAAAACACGTCGGAAAAAACAACTAGCGTGTACGACTATATCCTTGGCGGCGAAGAAGAACATGCAGCCCCGGAAGGCGCACCCGTCACTACAAGCCAACACAAGTTGAAAAAAAAGTAATCAATTATTATTTAGTAGCCAGAACCATCTGGCTTTTATAGCGCTGCTTAAGAATATTCACTCGTTTTACATAGGTTTGTGTTTCCTCATAAGGCGGTATTCCTTTATGTCTGGATACCGCTTTAGGGCCTGCATTATAAGCCGCCGCCGCTAGCGCCTGATCTCCATCGAAAGTGCGCAATAGCCCTGCAAGATACTTAACACCGCCAGGTATATTTTGTGAAGGATCAGTCGCATTTTTAACACCCATATCCAGCGCCGTACCGGGCATTAGCTGCATTAAACCCATGGCACCCTTGCGTGAACGGGCCAGCGGATTAAAAGCAGACTCGGCGTGGATAACGGCACGAATGAAGGCAGGATCAACATCGTACAACCTAGACGCCTGAGTTATGATGTCGGCAAACTCGCGCATAAATAGCCGCGTCGTCTGCCAATCAATTTTTGAACTCAGGCTACAGGCGTAACAGCTGCTGTAAACAATGACTTGATAGGGTGTTTTGAAGGGCGCGCTGTCAGCAAACATCACTGAACCGTTCTTTTGATACTTAAATACTTTAAGTGATGGCGAGGCACTGGCTTTAGAGGAGTTTTGAGCTTCCGTTCGCGCTCGCTCCTTTTTTGCCCTCTCATCAGAAGCAGTCCGTTCGGCGACCCTTCTGACCTGTTTTTCAAACTCACTCACACTTTTTGAGTTTTCACTGGTAAGCCGGCCTACATCGTTAAGGTCTTTTGCGACACTTTCGCAACACACTGCAATGAGCGCATAACACGCAACGAAAAGGATTTTGACCACGGCTAAATCTCTACTATTGATCACATTGCGCCGGCCATCCGCATTGAATGGGGGGGCGCCACAAATCACACATTGTCCTAAGTGTAGCTGATGAAACTTATAAAGTGCGCCTAAAACCTCTATTTTTCGTGAACCCGATCCAATCAAAACTGGTTTGTTACCTTGTGCCACGTTCGTCAGTACCGAGCAAAATCGCTGAATCAAACTACTATCGGTAATTACTCGTGTTGGTGACCGCCTATCCCATGCGCGTGACCATGAGCCAACTCATCATCCGTAGCGTCGCGAACGTTCATGATCTCAATATCGAAAGTCAATGTTTTGCCTGCCAGCGGATGATTGCTGTCAATATCTACATTAAATTTACCAACCTTTGCGACTATAGCCTCCCAAGGACCATTAGGCGTATTGACGCGAACTAACATACCTGGCTTTAACTTGTCTTTTCTTGTGGAGTGTTCGTGCAAGTGCTTAATAGGAACCCGCTGAATAGCGCCCTCACGCCTTAAACCATAAGCTTGCTCTGGCTCAAGCGTAACGTTAATTTTTTCTCCCGCAGCTTTTGCCAACATCACGTCTTCCAAGGCTGCTAACAAATTACCGTGCCCGTGCAGGTAAACTGTTGGCCCGGAGTTGCGGGATGATTCTAACTTTGTACCGTGAACATCAATAAGATCATAATCCTAAAAACAGCAGTTCACCCTACCCATTGAGCCAATCGGCATAAGTTTTAGATTGCAAGTGATAATAAATTTATCCTGTAGGTATAAGCACGCTT
>JAYWHF010000336.1:0-3466 GCA_043777855.1 Gammaproteobacteria bacterium
TACTGCAGCTATCTCAGAATCATCTGTTGATACAACTACATGATCAAAGCAGCCACTTTGTAATGCGGCCTCAATAGACCAGGCAATCATGGGTTTGCCACAAAATAATTTAATATTTTTGCGAGGAATGCGCTTACTACCCCCCCGCGCTGGAATCACGGCAAGTCTCATTCTGCGAGTGCGCGTCCAAGCGCAACGATGACTTCATCTTGCTGACTAGTAGTCAACGTCTGGTACATGGGCAAGCTAATTGCATCGTTATAGTAAGCCTCTGACTTAGGAAAGTCGCTTAGCTTAAAACCCATGCGTTGGTAATACGGCTGACGGTATACCGGTATGTAATGTAAATTCACGCCTATACCTTGGGCGCGCAGGGACTCGAACACTTGAAGGTGGCTGCGACTAGTTTTCGTCAACTTCAAACGAATCACATATAAATGTAGGCCAGAATATGTGTCAGGATGCTGCCACGGCCTGACTAAATTCAATCCAGCGAGAAGCTCGTTATACCTACGAGCCAGCTGATGACGAAAATCAACGTACTGATCGAGACGCTTGATCTGACTAACTCCCAATGCAGCCTGAAGCTCGGTCATACGGTAATTGAAACCTAATTCTGTTTGCTGATAATACCAAGGACCGTCGGGCTGATGCGTCATTTTTTCTGGGTCCCGGGTGATACCGTGGCTTCGAAATAAGGCCATCTTTTCTGCAAGCTTTACATCATTGGTGACTGCCATACCCCCTTCAGCAGTAGTGATGATTTTTACTGGATGAAAACTAAATACAGTGATATCACTGTATTTACAATTACCAATCAACTCCTCTTTGTATCTAGCACCAATGGCATGCGAAGCATCTTCGATAATTTTGAAGGCATATTTCTGCGAAAGCGCATAAATAGCCTGCATATCGCAAGGCTGACCGCACAGATGTACAGCCACCACCACTTTAGGTAAACACCCCATCTTCTCTGCATCAATAAGTTTTCTCTCAAGAGCTAATGGACAAAGATTGTATGTACTTGCGTCGATATCAATAAAATCTACTTTTGCGCCACAATACAGACCACAGTTGGCTGAGGCCACGAATGTGACTGCAGAAGTCCAAAGCCAATCTCGCGGACCAAGACCTAAAGCTAAGCAAGCGACATGTAACGCTGATGTTGCACTATTCAACGCGAGTGCATATTTCGCACCGCAGTAACTGGCAACTATTTGCTCAAATTCAGGCACTACAGGGCCTTGCGTCAGAAAATCTGACTGCAACACAGCTATGACTGCATCGATGTCGGACTGCGTAATATCTTGGCGCCCATAAGGGATAGTTTGCGTCATATGCTACCTATCTTCTCTCGATTAATATCAATCCAAACCTGAAGCTGCTTAACCGACATCCACTCTTTATTATTGTCGCTAGCATAAATAAAGTCTTCAGCGACTTGTTTTCCGTTCTTGATACGCGCAGGATCTTTACTCCAATTATTTATAACTGGCAGAATCTTGAAATGCTGGGCATATTCATACGTGTAGAGAGCGTCTTCTGCACTGATCATTTGCTCATGCAGCTTCTCGCCAGGACGTATGCCGACTATTTCGTGTTTAGCTCCAGGTACAGTGGCAAGTGCCACATCCGTTATCTTCATAGAAGGTATTTTTTTGACGTAAATCTCGCCTCCTAGCATGTCTTCAAAAGCATGCCATACCAGCTCGACCCCTGCCTCTAGCGAAATCATAAAACGGGTCATACGTTCATCAGTGATAGGCAGTACGCCCTTGTCTTTAATGGACAAAAAGAAAGGTATTACCGAGCCACGTGAGCCCATTACGTTACCGTAGCGAACGACTCCGAACCGCGTATCATGCCCACCCGCATAGGAATTGCCTGCAACAAACAGCTTGTCAGAAGCTAACTTAGTTGCGCCATATAAATTAATAGGGCTGCTGGCCTTATCAGTTGAGAGCGCAACTACACGTTTCACGCCTTTGTCAATGCATGCATCAATCAGATTCATGGCTCCGTTGATATTTGTTTTCACGCACTCAAAAGGGTTGTATTCAGCGGTTGGTACGATTTTTGTTGCTGCGGCGTGAACTACACAATCAACACCGTCTAAAGCTCTATAAAGTCGGTCACGATCACGTACATCGCCTATGAAAAATCTAACACGCGAGTCGCCATGAAATTTCTTGGCCATATCCCATTGCTTCATTTCGTCACGTGAATAAATAATGATTTTTTTAGGGTCGTATTTATCTAGCGTCATTGGCACAAATGTGTTTCCAAACGAACCGGTACCGCCCGTGATCAAAATAGTAGCGTTTTTAAGCATAGTAGTTTTTGATACTTTTAGATAAGAAAATCACTCAAGACTTACAGCAAGTTTATAGCCATGTTGCCGTAGCAAGGCATGCTGCTTAGCTTGCGCCAAGTCAAAGGCTACCATCTCAGCGCACATAGCCTGAGCTGTAATCTCAGGAACCCAGCCTAACAATTTTTTTGCTTTACTAGGGTCACCTAGCAAGGTTTCGACCTCGGTCGGGCGGAAGTAACGGGGGTCAATTCGGACGATAGGTTTACTGTTCCACAAGCCTACTTCGTTTACTCCATTGCCTTGCCAATTAATTTCAATACCCAGCTCAGACGCAGTCCATTCAATAAACTGCCGCACACTGTATTGCACCCCAGTAGCAATCACAAAATCGTCAGGCTTGTCTTGCTGCAACATTAACCACTGCATCCGCACATAGTCTTTGGCATGGCCCCAGTCCCGTAGCGCATCAATGTTGCCCATGTAAAGACAATCTTCTAGTCCTTGGCTGATGTTTGCCAAGCCACGGGTGATTTTTCGGGTAACAAAGGTCTCGCCTCTGCGAGGGCTTTCGTGGTTAAACAAAATACCGTTGCATGCGTAAATTCCATAGGCTTCACGGTAATTGACTGTGATCCAGTAGGCATACATTTTGGCCACTGCATACGGGCTGCGCGGATAGAAAGGTGTTGTTTCGGTTTGCGGGCTTTCTTGAACCAGGCCATACAACTCACTGGTACTAGCTTGGTAAAAGCGTGTTTTCTTTTCTAAGCCCAAGATACGGATTGCTTCAAGCAAGCGCAAGGTTCCCATTGCATCGACATCTGCGGTGTATTCTGGGCTCTCAAAGCTAACGGCCACATGGCTCTGGGCGCCCAAGTTGTAAATTTCATCTGGCTGAGTCTCTTGAACAATTCGTACAATGTTGCTAGTGTCAGTTAAGTCGCCGTAGTGCAGCTTAAAGTTGCTGTTTTCAATATGTGGATCTTGGTAAATATGGTCTATACGCTGGGTATTAAACGAGCTTGACCGGCGTTTGATGCCGTGCACTACATAACCCTTTTCCAACAGAAATTCAGCCAGGTACGAACCATCTTGCCCTGTGATTCCAGTAATCAATGCGGTCTTTTTAGTCATTTTTTTGCTTTAAAAAAT
>JAYWHF010000337.1:0-9631 GCA_043777855.1 Gammaproteobacteria bacterium
GGCAAACTTTTGGCCTACGGATATTGGCGATATTGTGCAAGCGACGTGCCTTGCCCACGATATCGGTAATCCTCCGTTTGGTCATACTGGCGAAGATGCGATTCGCAATTGGTTTCAAAAAGAAGGGGCGCAATTTTTACAAGGCCTTGCACCAGATGAGAAGGATGATATACGAGTATTTGAAGGCAATGCACAAGGTTTGCGTGTGTTAACGACGTCGGAGTATCACCAATATCATGAAGGCATGCGCTTAACTTACGCCACACTGGCTGCATCGATGAAATATCCCTGGTGCTCCTCGGCCACAGTATTGAATCAGCGGCCTAAAAATAATAAATACGGCGTGTTTCAATCAGAGCTTAATTATTTTCATGAAATCGCACATAAAACCGGGCTCATTGCTAAAGGAGATAATTGGTATTGTCGGCATCCTTTGGTGTATTTAATGGAAGCGGCGGATGACTTTTGTTATGGGATAATTGATTTGGAAGACGGGCTTGAAATGGGTATTCTCAATTGGCAAGAAATTTACGATATTCTTCGCCCTGTTATCGATGATTCGCCACAGCTTGATGATTTAGAGCGCACACTCAATAAAGTCAATGATGGGCGCAAGCCAGCGTTAGTGCGCGGCAAGGTTATTGACGCTTTTATTCATTCAGGAACCTCCGCATTTATTAAAAATCAGCGCGCGTTTTTACAAGGTGACGTAGAGGGTGATTTAATTTCATTGTGTGATAAAAGAGTTATGGTTGCCGTGCAAGCCGCAAAAGATTTGGCTAAGCGGAAAATTTTCAATCATTCAAAACGCGTTGAGTTGGAAATAGGTGCCTACGCCACAATCGGAACTTTGCTTAGTGCGATCTGTAGTGCGGTAGATGCTTCATTGGGTGATCCAAAACAAATGACCTACAAGGATAATCGCGTTATGGCTTTGATTGGCGATAATAACTTTCACCCTGACGTCACAAGAAAGGAAAAAAATTACAGGTATTTGGCACTTATGGCGGTCATCGATTACATCAGCGGTATGACCGATAATTATGCGACGAATTTGGCTAAGCAATTCAATGGTATGGGGTTGTCAGTGTATTAATGACGAAAGCACTTTAGATGGTTAGTTGTCATATTGTGTATTTCTAGTTTGCGAAAACGGCCCTATATAAAAATCTTCGAGCCGTTTTTTCGTATTAGCAAAAACACACTAAAACTTTGTTGGAAATGGAAAAAATACTTTGGTTGCGCTGATGCCTGTTCCGGGGCCTGTCTGGCCTTTTGACTCGTATGTTAATCCGGTCATTATTAAGCCTTCACTAGCAACGGCTTGCCATGCCTGGGCTTCTTGTTCACGAGTCAATTCCGCTTTGGTCAGTGTTAATTCGTGGAAGTTTGTTGAGTAAAGGCTATTGACGAGGCTCGCCCTATAGTAAGGGCACGGAGTTGTGATACACACGATACCGGAGCTCGCCACTTTTAAGTAAGGGCCTAGTGCTACCGTTTTATTGGCGCCTATCCAAGCGCCTTTTACTACCAGCGTCTTAGTGGGGCTAGGGGCGATAGTCTTCGCCTGCGAATTGCTAGTGATATTGCCGCGCAATAGCGCCTGTTCGTTGCGCATATCTGCTTCTAAAACTTCAATTTGTGCGGGTTTTAAGCCCAAGGCTTTGTAGTTTATGTTAGCCACATAAATACTGTTCGGCAGCAACGAAAGGCTCTGATAGGCTTCGCCCTCATTTTCTAATTGCAATGAATATTGGTTGATTGGTGTCAGGAACCAACCTCCGCACATGGGAAACGCACATTTGCGTAAGTCAGGCTTAACCAAGTAGGTTATACCGCTTCTTGAGGGTTCAGGCTTTGCGGCGATCTGTGCGTGGCTTGCAATGGCCAATAATGTCGCGCTGCATGCGATTAGTATTGTTGTTAATATGCGGGATAATGGTCTTGGCATGTGAACCTCGGTTTAAGTTTATCGTATCGGTAAATGTGAGTGTAGACATACATTCAACCTGAATGTTCATTGTACTAATAAATTATTTCAATTATTGGTTTCGTTCCTTGTATGTTTGAGCGCCAGTAAAATTGTAAAAAAGTGGCATTTGAATTTTTTCATGGCTCGTGAAGTTTTATAAAAATGTGGGTTAATTCGTTGGGAAAATAGGTCCAGCTTTGTGGAGTTATCGTTGTTGTCTAATCGTCATTTTTTCTTTGTCGTTATTATTCTATTGATGGGCATGTTTCCGCTATTTTTTTTCGGTGGGCCAACCAACTATTCGGCCCCACTGTTTCGCAAGCTGTGGGATTGCGGGCATTTTGTTTTTTTTGTGTGTTTAGTTTGCGCTCTACATATAAAAATAGATATTTCGGGTTGGCGTGTTTTCGCAATTTTAACGGCGGTTGTTTTTATTGTGGGTGGCGGCATCGAAATCGTTCAAGCGCACACCGGTCGCGATGGTAATTGGCAAGATTTACTGAATGATCTAGCCGGTACTTGGCTGGCGTTGTTTTGGTTACAAAAGCCAAGGTTTTGGGTTTGGTTTGGGCGAATAGTTGCAACTCTATTATTAGTTAAGCCGGTGTCGATGGTTGTGTTAGCGGCCTGGTCGCAGTTCCACGCCGAGCGAAATTTTCCAGCTATTGCTGATTTCGAATCATCGATTGAGGTCCATGGCTGGAGAGGAAATATTGAACGCACAAAAGTTTTACATAGCGCTGGGAGCTATTCCCTAAAAATTCACTTGAGTACTGAAAAGTTTTCCGGAGTTTCTTTGCGAGAGTTTTACGATTCTTGGCAAGATTTCAACACGCTGCAATTTGATGTGTTTAATCCTGAAAAAGAACCCATAAACTTGGCTATTCGTATTAGTGACATTCGCCACGAATTGGGTAGCTATGAATACAATGACCGTTTCAATAAAAGTTTGCATATGAGCAGTGGCTGGAATCATGTAGAGATACCTATAGCAGCTATTCGCACGGCGCCAGCAACGCGAGAATTAGAGATGGGCTCTATTGCAATGCTAGTTATTTTCGCGACGCAGCTACAAAAGCCACAAGACATTTATTTGGATAATGTAAAGTTGCGGTGACTGTGCTTAGGCTGCAGCAACTCTTATAAAATTTTCGGAATCTCAGGTTTGGTATTCATGCGTTTTTTCTACACGGCATTTTTCTATTTTGCAATACCATTTATTCTATTGCGCCTACTTTGGCGTGCGCGGGCTGCGCCTGAATATGCTAAGCGTTGGGCGGAGCGTTTCGGTTTTTTTTCGCAACTGGAAAGCACAGGTCTGGCATCTCGGAAAAAAGTTATTTGGTTGCATGCAGTGTCAGTCGGTGAATTTATGGCCGCCTTGCCGTTAATTAAACAATTACAGGCTGACCCGGAGTTACAGTTCGTCGTGACGACGACGACTCCAACGGGTTCAGCGCGCGTGCATGCAGCTTTGGGTAATCGTGTTTTTCATGTCTATGCTCCCTATGATTTGCCGGATGCGATTGCGCGATTTATAGAGCGTACTAGGCCCACACTCTTATTAATTATGGAGACGGAATTGTGGCCAAATATTCTTGCGGCTTGCGCGCAGCATAAAATACCCAGCATTTTAGTCAACGGCCGTATGTCAGAAAAGTCAGCGCGAGGGTATCGAAAATTTTCGAGACTCGTCTACCCTATGCTGCAGAATTTAACTCTTGGCCTTGTCCAAAATAAATCCGATGGGGCGCGTTTTAACGAGCTAGGTTTACCAATAAAAAGTACGCACATAACAGGCAATATAAAGTTTGATTTAACTTTAAGTGACGAATTGCGTTTGCAGGCCGCCGAACTCAAGCACGTGTGGAGTTCGGGTGGTAGACGTTTGATTTGGATCGCCGCTAGCACGCATCAAGGTGAGGACGAAATTATTCTTGACGCGTTTGCACAAGTAAAATTTCGTGTAAAAAATATGTTGTTAGTGGTGGTGCCGCGTCATCCTGAACGTTTCGCAAGCGTGGAAAATTTGGCCGTTAGTCGTGGTTTTAATGTGAAGAAGCGGACCGCTGAGCAGTTGGATGATGCGACTGAAATTGTTATCGGCGATACTATGGGTGAGTTATTGCTAATGCTGGGTGCAAGCGATATCGCTTTTGTTGGCGGTAGCTTGGTGCCGAATGGTGGGCACAACTTTATTGAACCTGCGGCTTGGCAATTGCCATTACTCAGTGGAACCCACATTTTTAATTTTGCTGAAGTTGGCCATTTGTTGCAGGCATCTGGCGCTTTAACGCTAGTGAATAACGCAAACGAATTGGCTGAGCAGGTCTGTTTGTTGGCGGGCAGTAACACGGAAAGAATTCGCCGAGGTATGGCCGGTCTGCATGTAGTAAATCAAAACCGTGGCGCTCTGCTTAAAACTATTGTCCATATTCAAGATTATTTATCGCGTTAGTTACGACTTATTTTTATATTGTGCGAAAAATACGGCTACCTCTTGCATCTGCCTCTAGAGCCTGTCTCTCACAACTGCCGTTAGAGCCCGTCTCTCGCACCTGCTTCATGATCAAAAAGAGATGCACATTTAAAACACTATCGTGCAACACAAACAGTTGAACGATAGTGTTTGTGTTGCACGGTAATGTTTGGCAAAAAATTATTTTTCGTATTTGCTGCGAGTAACATCGGCACCAATTTGCAGCCATCTATCAATGTCCTGAACGTCGGCTGGGGTTAGCATTCCAGCCGCTTCACGCAGCTTGACCGTATCTATGACATAGTCAAAAAGTGCATCAGAGTAACTGCGACGTGCTTCGTACAAATTACGTTGTGCTAACAATACTTCTACTAAATTACGCGTTCCTACATCGTAACCTGATTGCGTTGCATCGAGCGCGCTCTGATTGGAAACAACGGCTTGTTTGCGGGCTTGCACGCGTGCAACATCAGTCTCAACGGTGAGATGCAAGGCTCTGGCATTTTGAATGGTACCGCGTTCCACGCTATTAAATAGTTCGCGTGCTTGTATTTCTTGTGCAACGGCCTGACGCGTTTTACTTGAGGTGAAGCCTCCACTGAAGATAGGAACGTTCAAATTAACGCTAACCGAACTTCCGTCAGTAGTGGTATCAAAAGGTGGCCTACTGTAGTCAACGCCATCACTGTCTATTTTGCTGTAGCCCAAAGTGGCATTAACTGTTGGGTAATGTCCTGCTCGAGTTGCGCTCGCCGTATCTTCAGCGGCTTGCGCTTGGAATTTGGCAGCTTTTAGTTTGTAGTTGTTTTTAAGTGCAAAGCTAACCCACTCGGCGCGGTCGGCGGGCGTTGGGTTTAGCACGGGGAACTTATCGGAAAGTGGCGCAATCTGATCTTCTGCTTTGCCGGTTAAAACTTCTAGGGCTTCAAAATTGATGCTCAATGTACCGCGAGCCTCTAAGCTTGCAGCCGTTGCCCCATCGAAGGCAGCCTGCGCTTCATGCACCTCAGTCATGGCGATCAAGCCAACCTCAAAGCGCTGTTTGGTTTGATCGAGTTGATGGGCCAAAGCATTTTCTTCTGCCAATGTTGCTTCTAGTTTGTCGACAGACCTGAGCACGTTGAAGTACGCCTGTGATACGCGAACAATTAGGCTTTGCTGATCGGCGCCAAATTGCGCTTCTGCTTGGGCGCTTACCTTTTTACCTTGCTTGTAAACGTACCATCGGGACATATCAAACAGGGGCTGCCTTAGAGAGACTTCCCAGCCTTTTCTTTTGGTCTCATTATCTTTAAAAGTGCCAACGGGGGGCAGGTTATTGGTGAGGTCACTTTTACTGTCGCTGTAGTTGTAATCGGCGTTGATCTGGGGGAGTAGGCCCGACAGCCCAATATTGTCGCTTTCTTTGCCGGCATCATAGGCTGCTTTGTCCGCTTTTAATTGCGCATCATTTTTTAGTGCGAGGCTATAGATATCGCTTAAGCTATTGGCGTTGGCACCTATAGTTACGAAAGATAAAAGGCTGATAATAAGGTAGAGCTTTGACTTTTTCATAAACGAGTTCCAGATTAAAAACTGTCCAAAATTAGATGGTGATAAAGAGACGCAACATTTTAGGCAAGAGCTTATAGGCAATAGCTTAAATGCAGCATCAAACGAAAAAGATTCATGCATAAAAAGAAAAGCCGAGTGTAGCGGGTTCACCAGAAGTCGTCGAGCTTTGGTACGTTTTACTGATGAAGGAGGGTAAACACTTGTCCGTGACGGTAGAAGTTACAAATGTAAGCAGAGTTTTTGGCCGTGCGGACACTATCGGCCACTCAGTTGTTGGTTCGGTGTTTTTAGGTTTGTTACGACTAAAAAATTAACCACTTTGAAAATATCCTTATGTTTTCGCCTTAATGCGAGAGCTCAAATTGAATGATGTAAATCGCGGCGCCGACTATGTAGCCTAGGATGGCGAGTACGCTAATTTTTTTTACGTACCAGATAAAGTCTATTTTTTCTAATCCCATGGCGGCAACGCCTGCCGCAGAGCCAATGATTAAAATGGAGCCGCCGGTACCCGCGCAGTAAGCTAAAAACTCCCATAAAAAACTGTCCGGTGGATATTGCTCCAAACTATACATGCCCATGGAGGCCGCCACGAGCGGCACATTGTCGACGATCGCGCTCGCAAATCCGATCAGTATGACAATGACATCTTGACGCCCGATGGTATTGTCGAGCCAATTTGCCAAGACGCTGAGTACATGTGCGTGTTCAAGCACGGCAACCGCTAAGAGAATTCCGATGAAAAAAACAATCGCGGACATATCAATTCGCGTTAAAGCGTGAGCCAATGTTAATTGACTCTTCAGTTCATCGTCCTTATTTTTGTGCATCAAATCTGCGACCAGCCACAAAATTCCTAGCCCGAACAAAATCCCCATAAACGGTGGTAGATGCGTAACGGCTTTGAAGACAGGAACGGCAATCAGAACGCTTAACCCGAGAAAGAAAACAATAATCTTCTCACGTGATGTGGTTAGTGGCACGGCGCCGTGAATCGCAACGGGGGCATCTACCTGACGACCTCTAAACATATAGCTGGTGATTAACAGAGGAATTAACAAATTCATCATTGATGGTATGAATAGCGACGACATTATTTTCGCGGGCGTTATCTGCCCGCCTATCCACAGCATTGTTGTAGTCACATCACCAATTGGCGACCAAGCGCCACCGGCATTTGCCGCTATAACAATTAGGCCCGCAAACATTAAACGATCCTCACGCTCTGCTAACAATTTTTTCATCAATGACACCATCACAATGGTGGTGGTGAGATTATCTAAAATCGAGCTGAGAAAAAATGTAACTACGCCGACTAGCCACATGAGCGAGGGCAGCTTGGTGGTTCTAATTTTACTCGTAATCACATCAAAGCCGTTGTGTGCGTCAATCACTTCCACAATTGTCATGGCGCCGACGAGAAAAAAGACAATCTGTGCCGTGCTGACCAATGTCTCTGATAGTTCGTGGGGAAGATTATTGCTACCGGTCGAGGCGAGCGCGTAGATGGTCCAAAGTAGTCCTGCGCCAAGTAGCGCAGAGGCTGATTTGTTAATTTTGAGAGGATGCTCGAGCGCGATAGCTGCATAGGCGAACACAAAAATGACAACCAGTGTTATTAGCATCGTGAACTCATTAATTTCTTGTAGGGGCCGTAGGCTCTTTTTTGTAGAGCGTCTAGAGCCTTGTGCAACGGCGTTTCTTCGGAGCCTAACACAGCTGCTTTTATCCCTGCCAGAAAATTGTAAAAACTGTGCGGGTAATTTCTGATCTAGCCCAGACTTTTGACTATTGAGCGTGCTCTAGCAGCTGTTGGCGAGCCAGCGTTGATTCTTATTTTCTTTACAGTCAAACCTAAGTTCACTAGACTGCTTGCTACCTTGTCGGGGTGCCCGTGTTTAGTTTTTGGGCTGAGATATACCCGTCGACCTGATCCGGTTAGTACCGGCGTAGGGAACGAGAGCTATTCATTGCGGCCTGCCCGCGCCTCTCAATTCCGCGCCTTATTTCTGTGCGGAATTTTCATGTTACACAATGTCGATAAAGCAATGGCCTTCATCCCGGTTGCACTCACTATTGCGGGCAGTGATAGCGGCGGTGGTGCAGGTATTCAGGCGGATCTAAAAACCTTTGCCGCACTTGGCGTTTATGGCTGCAGCGCAATTACTTCCCTCACGGCACAAAATACTCTTGGAGTGCAAGGAGTGCTCCCCACACCGCCAGAATTTGTGGGTGCGCAGATTCAATCGGTCTTGAGCGATATTGACGTCGGGGCGATAAAAACTGGCATGTTGGCTACGGCAAAGATTATTGATCTGGTTGCAGACACCTTAACTCAATACACACGCATCCCTTTGATTATCGACCCCGTGATGATTGCCACCAGCGGTGATTGCTTGCTGGCGCAGGACGCTATTGCAGTGCTCATTAAAAAACTCATACCGCTCGCCACGATTGTTACACCAAATTTAATAGAAGCCGCTGCATTGCTAGGTAGGCCGATTGCGAGAAATCAATTAGAAGTACAACAACAAGCAAAACAAATATTAGCCATGGGTGCGCAAGCTGTACTCATCAAAGGCGGCCACGCGCAGAGCGACGAGGCAAATGATTTCTTGTTGACGTCGAGTGCTCAATTTAATTTTACAGCACCACGTATCGCCACAAAAAATACACACGGAACGGGGTGTGCTTTAGCGGCGGCAATCGCTGCCGGGTTGGCAAAAAACCTAACCGTCGCTGACGCTGTGAAACAGGCAAAGGAATATTTACATAATGCGCTAGTTCACGCCAGTGAGTTAAGAATTGGCCGAGGTTCTGGCCCTGTGCATCACTTTTATCAGTTTTATTAATCGATGTTAAATACTATTTTTTCAAGCGGACGATACTATGAATACCAGTGTAGAAAAATTTCTTAGCCAAACCGCGGAGGTTGATAATGCCTCTGTGCAACCTTTTACTGGCTCGCAGAAAATTTATGTTGAAGGTTCGCGCTCCGATATTCTGGTGCCAATGCGCGAGGTGATTTTGTCTGATACACATACTGACTTAGGTGGTGAGAAAAATCTTCCGGTGCGGGTGTATGATACCTCTGGACCTTATACAGATCCGGCTGTAAAAATTGATTTACGAACAGGTTTGAATTCAGTTCGTAGCGGTTGGATTGAAGAGCGTAACGACACCGACATTTTAAGTGATAGCGACTCGGTGTTTACGGGCGAACGCTTGCATGACCCAAAGCTTGCGCATTTAAGATTTAGTTTAACGCGACAAGCGCGCCGTGCAAAAACAGGCATGAATGTGTCGCAAATGCACTACGCCAAGCGCGGCATAATTACTCCGGAAATGGAATACATCGCGATACGTGAGAACATGGCGCTCGCTCAAGCGCGTGAACTTGGAGTTTTAAATCAACAGCATCCAGGAATGAGTTTCGGTGCCAGCATTCCTGACGAAATCACTCCAGAATTTGTACGCAGCGAGGTTGCTCGCGGCCGCGCAATTATTCCCGCCAATATCAACCATCCCGAGTTAGAGCCCATGATTATTGGGCGTAACTTCCTGGTAAAAATTAATGGCAATATTGGTAACTCGGCACTGGGTTCTTCGATTGAAGACGAGGTGGA
>JAYWHF010000338.1:0-3446 GCA_043777855.1 Gammaproteobacteria bacterium
CCAATTTTTGAGTGCTGTTATTCTGCAGCTCAGCGTGAGGACGAGACCGCCCCGCTCCGCGCTGATCAAACAAAACGATTCGGTAGACCTCTGGGTCAAAAAAACGTCGATCGTATTTACCGCAACCAGAACCGGGGCCACCATGAACAAAAAGCACAGGGATGCCGTCTGGATTACCCGATTCATCCACATACAATTCATGCGGCGCTTCAACAGTAATTTGGTGACGTTGGTAGGGTTTTATTTCTGGGTAAAAGGTATGCATGAAATGTCCTAATTTGCCGCGAATTTGTTTAAAGGTAGCACAATGGCGCGCGCTAAACCCATTTTTTTATGGGCCACCCTCAATAGGCTCAAACGCTCAATAGCGCCTCATTATTTTCAGATGTTATTCTTGAAGCCATTGCTGACACAATCTGGCATCTTGACAGGTTAGCTTACCGATTTTTCACCTTTTCACCGGTTCACTCACTATGCAACGCGCTGAACGTCTCTTCCAATTACTCACGCTGCTGCGCAACCGCCGCACCGCGATGACGGCCAAGCAACTTAGTGAGCAGCTGCGGGTTTCCGAGCGTACGATTTACCGCGACGTGCAGTCACTCACGCTTTCTGGGGTGCCGGTTGAAGGTGAAGCTGGCGTTGGCTACCGTTTGTCGCATCGCTATCAGATACCACCGTTGATGTTCGATCGCCATGAAGTTGAAGCACTCTTACTCGGTGCGCGCATGGTGAGTAGCTGGGGGGATACCGACATGGCTCTTCACGCCCAACAGGCCCTGCAAAAAATTCTTGCGGTGTTGCCGGATAATTTACGCTACAGCGATGAAAATCTGCCTTTACTCGTACCGCATATGGCAGACATGCAAAAAATCTATACCGCTTACAGCCAACAAATCCGCGAAGCCATACGTTTGCGGCAGCGGTCGATTATTGACTATACCCGTGCCGACGAACAAGAATCATCGCGCACCATCGAACCACTGGGTTTAATTTTTTGGGGCAAAGTTTGGACGCTGGTTGCTTGGTGTCACTTACGCCATGACTATCGTACCTTTCGCTTGGATCGAATTAAATCGTTCAGCCTGACTGGCGACACCTTTGACACTGACGACAAAAAAAGCCTCAAACATTTCTTAGTCATCGCCAAAGAAAAACATACGCTAACAGCTAACGAATCACCGCAGGAATGAATCATGCCGAATGAAAAATGCCGTTGTGCTTGGTGCGGCACCGATTCTCTTTATCAAGATTATCACGACAATGAATGGGGCGTACCCTTGCGCGACGAGCAAAAGCTTTTTGAGTTTTTAATTCTTGAAGGTGCCCAAGCTGGATTGTCTTGGATTACCGTTTTACGTAAACGCGAAAATTATCGTGCTGCGTTTGACAGTTTTAATCCAGAAAAAATAGCTCGCTACACTGATACAAAAAAGGCGAAGCTACTGCAAAATGAAGGGATAATTCGCAACCGGTTGAAAATCGAGAGTGCAATTAAGAATGCCAAGGCATTCCTAGCCATGAAAGAGCGTGGTGAGGATTTCAGCCAATTTTTGTGGGGATTTGTTGATGGAAAGCCGCGTCAACATGCATGGCCTTCACTGAATAGTGCGCCCACGTCCACTGCCGAATCGGACGCCATGAGTAAGGCCTTAAAACAACGCGGTTTCAACTTTGTTGGCAGCACCATTTGCTACGCATTCATGCAAGCAACTGGGATGGTTAACGATCACACGGTGGATTGTTATAGACACAAAGAATGCGCAAAGCTTAAAGAGGGTTGAAATAAATTGCACCGTCTCGCCTTTAAGGTTAGTGTCTGTTCGACCTAAATCCTTTCGTCGATAAATTATCGCAACAACCCTCGTGCGAGTAGGCGCCATGACACATAGCCAAAAGCCCATTGGAAACGGAATGACCTGCAAAAACACCATCTTGATCTGCGGCGTCTTGTGCAACCTGATCTTTTTCAGTGCTTACGCGAGCGGGGCAACCCTAAATAACGCCAACCTGGCTGTGCTCTCAACTACTCCCTGCGCGTCGGGCCTAACTCTTAGCGATACCCCTGCGCCTGAGATCAAGTGGCCCGCTGCATTTCCATCATTACCGAACATCGACTTACCCTCGAGCCTGTTTCAGTTGCCCGGCAACGATAACTACTGGTACGTGTTGCGACAAATTGGAACTATCGCCCGCTTTGAAAACAAAGCCGACGCTAATAGTCTTGTTACAGTATTGGATATTCGTGATCGCGTTAAAAAGGGTGGCAATGAAGCGGGGCTCTTGGGTGTTGCCATACACCCACAGTTTGCGACTAATCGTTTTGTATTTTTGTTTTATACCGGGGCCAGCTCCTCAGCCAGCAGCGTGTTGGAAACACGTATTACGCGCTACAGGTCCAATACCGATGGTACTTTCGATCCGGCATCCGAATTGCTAATTCTGCGTATCTCCCGTCCATTCAACAACCATCAAGGCGGTCAGCTGGCGTTTGATAGCAAAGGTTTTTTATATATAGCGTCGGGTGATGGTGGCTCTGGCGGAGACCCTCAACAAAATGGGCAGAACCTGAATAATTTGCTCGGCAAAATCCTGCGTATCGATATCAACAATACGAGCGCTGGTAATAACTATGCCATCCCCAGTGACAACCCCTTTGTGGGCCGAGCCAATGTGCGACCAGAAATTTGGGCCTGGGGGCTACGCAACCCCTGGCGATTTAGTTTTGACCGCATTAATGGCGAACTTTGGGCAGGCGATGTGGGCCAAAATGCCTGGGAAGAAATTAACCTGATTACCAAAGGTGGCAATTTTGGCTGGGGTGACATGGAAGGCGAAAGCTGCTATCGAGAGCGGCCAAACTGCTCCACCGCCGATAAGATAAAACCACTCCACGTCATAAACCACGATAATGGTTCCTGCTCTGTAACCGGTGGCTATGTCTATCGCGGGGCTATGTATCCGAGTGCTTATGGCAAGTACTTTTTCACCGACTACTGTGCAAGCACCATCATGTCGATAGCACGCTCCACCAACGGCGCCTTAACGGTTGGCAACCATGGCGCCCTTGCCGCCAACATAGTGTCATTCGCGGAAAATAACCAAGGTGAACTCTATGCGCTCGGCCAGGCTAGCGGTAAGGGTAAGCAAATTTACAAATTAAACGTTCACGGCGAAAATCAGTCGCCTTGCGTAATGTGATGCTCTAATCAAACGGACTTGATAAGATCCGCGCACTCACCCACTGATCGCTTAACGAGAAGCTCGCGTAAAAGTCGGCGAGAAACCAACGCCCTAGCCCACTATGCCATGAGCCTCCAATGAAAAACCAGTATCTTGCACAAACCGATAACACGGAAATACTCTTTCACCAACCACAACCTAAAGCGCTAAAGACTGGCGTCTTGATCACCAACTTGGGAACGCCCGATGCACCAACGGCATCG
>JAYWHF010000339.1:0-3442 GCA_043777855.1 Gammaproteobacteria bacterium
CTGAACCGCTTGCTTGTCAGAGGGCTTACTCATTGCAAGCGTTCTATACGCCAGATTTGCGACTTCTGGTCAACACCTGTAGAAAATGTCTTTTCCTGCCCAAGTTTTAAACTGAAATGTTGCAACGATCCGCGCTGCGCAATGACTGGATTCTGAATTTTGCAGCCACCAGCGTCAATCAGATTGAGCGATTCCAAAGTTTTTTCTTCGACTTCAAATTCTACAAAATCATCGAGCGAATCTAAGCCAGCCTTGGCTGATTTGACACTCACCATCATGCCTGTCTGATAAACACCTGGTATCAGCCCCTTAGCGCTACAACCCATTAAATAGCTGTCCTCTCGTGAGACCTTGGATGTGGCTTTCGCGGCGAATTCTTTTGATAAATGCAAATATATGGGTTGCGTCTGAGTTGAGCCATCGGTTGCTGACGAACTGACTCGATAGATTTTGTTGCTAGGCGAGGCCTGAGTGGCATAGACTGCAACGGATAAGAATACGGTAGCAACAATGATCAATTTTTTCAAAATAGTTTCCTTTTAAAGTTAGAGGGAAATTACGGAATAGATAGGGCTTTTAGTTCGGAATCAGCATTACTTAACATATCGACGCCAGGAACGGGGTTGAGCAAGGATTTACCCAGAAGCCCCAACGCCGGAACTAGCTTGACGTTGTAAGCATCTTCAAGACGACGGGCTTCAAGTAAATGGTTTGTGACGCGACCTGAGTCAAAGGCGATCTCAAATTCTTTGCGATCAATTCCTCTGACTGAAACCCATTCAGCAATTTCGACTTGAGTTTCAAATTTCAGCGTGTTGTTTTGTGCCGCCTGGAAGATTTGCTCATGTAACGCATCGATTTCCCCCATATCAAGCAGGGCGTAATACATACGTTGTTGGTTTGCACCCATGTCGTCAAAGGCAACTGGAACGCGCTCAAAGGTTAGACTGGTCGGCAACGCTTTTGCCCATGATGCCAAAGAGCCGTTAGCTTGTAGGCAATGAGGGCATTTGTACCAAAAGAATGCAGTAACTGTCTTTTCCTGCCCTGCGATAGGCGTACTTAGATGCCGGATAGCTGGTTCATTGGATTTCCCCAATGACGCAATGATGAAGTTAAGGGTGAAAGCTGCGACCAGTGCAGAGATTGCGATGATCAATATTCTTTGGGGTTTCGTGATTTTCGTTTGCATGACGGAAGTCTACCGATGAGAAGACTTCACGCAAATTGAAAGACAGCCAATTTAACTAGGTTTTGGATTGGCTTCGTTAATTGCAATTCGCAAGATTGCATCCTTTTTGAAACCTAAATAATGTTTGACGAAAAATGATAGGAGCGGTCAAACAGAGACCTTTAAGCGCCCAAAACAAGAACTCGTTTTGAAGTTGATCGGACAGCAATGCGACAAAAATCACTCCCACGGTCATGGCAAAGTAAAAATCTGATATTTGCCTATGCAAAGCGCTCAGCAGCATGAGTTGATAAGCGCGCTTGCCATCGATGCGGATCGGCGTGATTTTTGCTGTACCAGCCAGTTGCTCAGCTTGCATGTTTTTTGTCATTTAAAGCAGGCAAGCCAAAGATGTTACCTGCTTCGGTGGGTGCGAGTACGGACATCACATCTGGCAGGGCACCTTTAATGTCCTCTGCTTTCAAAGCAGTGGCAATCCCGCTCAAGTGTTCTATCAAACCCAAAAGTCGCAACTCACCTTGCTTGTCTTTAGTGATGTCAAGATCACCGGTCAAAGTGATGCGGTCAAGTCGGTTTTCGATTTGAAGATTGCCTATGCGTTCAACTTCTGATTCGTTTTTGAAATAGTCCATCTTCATTCCTAACGTTTTTTGGGTTTGTAGAATTCAAGCACTTCAGCCTTAACCGATGCACTCAAGCTGGGAAACACGTCAATACCGACGCGTTTGGTCAACTCGTTAATGCTGATGACCTCATATTGTCCACCTTCCGCATTGGCTGAGAACCAGGCAGACGCTTTTCCGGCTTTTGGGAAGTAAATGGCCTTGTATAAATGCGTTGGCACAGCGATACCAGAGCCAATTCTGACGGTATTCCCCAAGAATGCAGCACCAGTCACAACGTAAGCCTCGCCGTTCCTAGCGGCCATGACACGAGTAACATGCTCGATGCCAGCCCAAAGATTGCGGTTATGACCTGGATTTTGGGGAACAATGTTCGATAACAAAAAACTGTCCGATTGCTCCTGCGTACCAGGCATGTCGCCGTTGGGGGCTATGTGACCTCGGTCGTAGCCGCTTCGGGTGTAATCCGTCAATCTTGCCTCACGTCCAGAGGGTAAACGACTGTCAGATCGAAATGAATCCGTCCGTGATAACTCTTTCGCTTCACGTAGACGATCCCTTGTGAGGTGTTCTGCGCTGTAAAGCGGTGTTTTTGTGACGCCTGAGTGCAGAGTGGCGTGACCTGTTGAGCAAAGCTCGTCGGTTTTGGCGGACAAAGCCTTGACTTGAACCACTGGAGCTTGGTTGAAGGCGAATTGCTCTTTGCAAGCAGAAAAGCCATCGGATGCCATTGCAGCCGCTGAAATGAAGAGGAGCGTAGAAAAAATCAGGAAGTATGGTTTTTGTTTCATGACTTGATGCTACAGGTCACAACGCTTCCAGCAACTTAGAAAACTTACTTTCCAAGTCGATTTTGAGTGTGACACGCGTGTCACAACTATTATTCTGGATCAGTTACGGGTCGCGCAGTCCAAATCGCGCGCGCTGGGATGTGATAGCCAAGATCTTTTAGCATCCACAATGTGGCTTGCATCTCGATTTCAGTCTCGTTAAGGATCCTTTTTCCTGCATGAGGCAAAGAAATTGCTTCCTTTTGCGAATACTCCAAATAGTCCATTTGGGCTTCATGGGCTGCGACCCACGCACTGGCCTCATCGCCAGAAAGATTGGAGGGAAAGGTGGGCAGGTGCGGGATATCACCTAAAACATGCATACTGGCCACGTGTGTCACGTAGCCGTTCGCACCCTGGTAGCAGTACACGTCACTGCGGTAGTCGTCGTCGCTAAATCTGCAGTAGCTCACTGTTTTGCCTCTATCCGCACGTGATCCTTTGCTGGCTCTGGTAAAACCTGATTCGTCAGCGTGGTCAGAGACTCATAATTCACCCGTTGCGCGGTCGCTAAAAACAACTTGATCATGTCGATTGCAAAAGCGTTCAAACTGAGCATGTTCTTTTTGTTTCCAATGTCCAACACAAACAAACCAAGAAACAAGGGAGCCGATACAGCTATTCCTAGAAGCAATGGAAAAAGAGCCGTTCCAATTGAGTGCGAGACGACTAATCGTGCATCGGTTGATGTTAATGCAAAAAAAATACTTAAAAGTGAGCCAAAAAATCCAACTAGTACAGCAGACATGGCAAGCAGATGAATAACTGAGTTTTCTGTTTTTGCAGCATTTGTAAGA
>JAYWHF010000340.1:0-3439 GCA_043777855.1 Gammaproteobacteria bacterium
ACCATTGCCTGGTGGTGGCCAATTTCCGGTTGAGTTTGTCATTGCATCAACAGCGGATGCAAAAGATGTGTATGACTACGCCATCAAATTGCAGCAAACGGCCAATGCCAGTGGAAAATTCTTTTTCACGATATTGGATACCAAGGTTGATCAGCCTGAGTATCAATTAAACATTGATCGTGAAAAGGTAGCTGATCTAGGTTTGAACATGCAGACGGTCGTTAATGATTTAGGCACTTTGTTGGGTGGCAATTATGTAAACCGTTTTAACATGGCGGGGCAAAGTTATAAGGTTATCCCGCAGGTAAAACGCACCGAGCGATTAACGCCTGAGGATTTATCAAAATTGTATGTGACCGGGCCTGAAGGGAAACTTATTCGGCTTGATCAAATTGCCACACTTACACACACAACGGCGCCGCGCAGTATTAATCGCATGCAGCAATTGAATGCCGTAAAAATTAGTGGGATGGGCGGCTTGGCCGTTGGCGAGTCCCTCGCGTGGTTAGAATCTGAGGCGCGCAAGATTCTTCCCAAAGATTACAGCATTGATTACACCGGTGAATCGCGGCAACTGAAGCGTGAAGGTAATACTTTTTTACCCGCGTTTCTATTGGCTGTTACTATGATTTTTTTGGTGTTGGCAGCGCAGTACAATAGCTTTCGTGATCCCTTGGTTATCTTGGCCGGCTCGGTACCCTTGGCAATGTTTGGTGCTTTGATTTTTACGTTTATTCAGATGCCTGCGCCCATGCCATTTTTTACGGACGCAGTGTCGAGCACCTTAAATATCTATTCACAGGTGGGATTGGTTACGTTGATGGGGTTGATCGCGCGTAACGGTATTTTAGTTGTGGAGTTCGCCAATCGTTTACAAGAAGAGGGTACGATGAAAATCGAAGCGATTCGTCAAGCAGCGGTGATTCGTTTGCGTCCCGTGTTAATGACAAGCATAGCCACTGTGGCTGGTCACACACCTTTGATTTTTGCAACCGGTGCTGGTGCTCACGCGCGTAACTCTATAGGCATAGTCTTGGTGTTTGGTATTGCTATAGGCACTGTTTTCACGTTGTTTGTCTTGCCGTCGGTATATGTGTTGCTGGCGAAAGATCACCACTTGGATAAGCAACGGCTTGCAGAGTTAGAGCGCGGCTAATTAATTTGCTGTTACAATTCGTTCATCCAAAAGGCACCTAAGGGTGCCTTTTTTACCTGTGAGGTTTTTATGTCTTCAATCACATCCTTCATTGTTGAGCAGGCGTTGCAACAAGTTCTGGATCCTACAACGGGCCGCGATTTGCTGAGCCTTGGCGCTGTGCAAAATGTGGTTGTCAATGGTGCTGAAGTAGATGTCACCTTGGTGTTAGGTTATCCCGCCAAAAGCGTACACGAGGCCATAGCGCTCGCCGTTAACGAGCAGCTAAATAAACTACCCGGTGTTGAAAAAGTGGGTTTGGATATCGGCTGGACGGTGTACTCGAATCCTGCCGCCAACTCCCAACAATCCTTGCCGGACGTTAAAAATATTATTGCCGTGGCATCCGGTAAAGGTGGCGTTGGTAAATCGACCACGGCGGTTAACCTCGCACTTGCATTAGCGGCTGAAGGTGCTCGCGTAGCGATTCTAGATGCGGATATCTATGGCCCTAGCCAACCACAAATGCTCGGCACTCCACTGCGCCCGCCGCAAGTTGTCAATCACAATGGCCAACAGTTTATGGTGCCGGTACAAGCCTATGGGCTTCAGGTAAATTCCATGGGTTATATGGTGAATGAGAACACGCCGATGATGTGGCGCGGGCCCATGGTAAGCGGTGCCTTACAGCAGCTGCTTACTCAAACCTACTGGCAAGACGTAGATTATTTGTTCATTGATATGCCCCCAGGCACTGGCGATATTCAAATCACTCTCGCGCAAAAAGTGCCGGTGACAGGTGCAGTGATTGTGACCACACCACAAGACATTGCCTTGCTCGATGCCAAGAAAGGCATCGAGATGTTCCGCAAGGTAAACGGACCTATATTGGGTGTGGTGGAAAATATGGCGATTCATGTTTGCAGCAATTGTGGTCATGAGGAACATATTTTTGGCGCAGGTGGTGGTGACCGAATTGCGCGAGATTATCAAACTGAGCTTTTGGGTTCACTGCCGCTGGCGTTATCGATTCGTGTTGACGCTGACAATGGCAAGCCTTCGGTGGTCGCTGATCCTGAATCTTCCGAGAGTCAAATTTATCGCAAGATTGCCCGTAAATTAGCCGCTAACTTGTGGTTGGAAAATTTAGATTCGCAAGCAGTTCCTAATATTGAAGTAACTCAAGACTAGGATGCTTCCGTAAATTAATTGCCGGGTAGGCGTGGGCAGCTGAATTGAAACAGGCTATTATGCGGGCCCCAAACAACACCCCCCGCTTCCTGCACCCGGCGGATTGAGAGCACCAATGAGTATAAAATCGGATAAGTGGATGCGCCGCATGGCGGAGCAGAACGGCATGATTGAACCCTTTGAACCTAATCAAGTTCGTTATGACGCAGCCGGTGCGCGCATAGTGTCCTATGGAACCTCGAGCTACGGATACGATGTGCGCTGTGCTGATGAATTTAAAATTTTTACTAACGTGCATTCAACAGTAGTGGATCCGAAGAACTTTGATGAAAAAAGTTTTGTCGATATCAAAAGTGATGTGTGTATCATTCCACCCAATTCATTCGCACTTGCCAGAACTGTCGAATATTTCCGTATTCCACGTTCGGTACTTACAGTTTGTTTGGGTAAGTCCACTTATGCGCGGTGCGGGATTATTGTGAATGTAACGCCGCTTGAACCCGAGTGGGAAGGGCATGTAACGCTGGAGTTTTCTAACACCACACCTTTGCCTGCAAAAATTTATGCTAACGAAGGCGTAGCGCAAATGTTATTTTTTGAGGCCGACGAAGTCTGCGAAACATCCTACAAAGATCGTGGTGGGAAATATCAAGGCCAGCGCGGCGTAACTCTGCCTAAAACCTAGTATTCCAAAACTTATTCAGTGGCTAGTTGCGCGCAGCAGCTAATAGCTTGACTATTTCTTATGACTCTTCCGTCGCAAACTCAAGTATTGGTCATTGGTGCTGGCGCCGCGGGATTAATGTGCGCCGCTTCAGCGGGGACGCGCGGTCGTCAAGTCGTGGTTATCGATCACGCCAATAAAGTCGGTAAAAAAATCCTTATGTCTGGTGGTGGGCGTTGCAACTTTACGAATCTCGAGGTGCTGCCGAAAAACTATATCTCGGCCAACGAGCATTTTTGTAAGTCGGCGCTAGCGCGCTTTACGCAGTGGGACTTTATTAGTCTCGTGCTCAAGTATAATATTCCTTATCACGAAAAAAAATTGGGCCAATTATTTTGCGATAATAAAGCGCAAGATATTCTCAATTTGCTGTTAGATGAGTGTGCAAA
>JAYWHF010000341.1:0-3433 GCA_043777855.1 Gammaproteobacteria bacterium
TTGGTCCGTTGCAGATGGGTCCCAGAATATAGGTTTTGATAACTCTAGATACCAACTGCAATATTCATCCCAGACAAATGTGAAAATTGCTTGTGCGGCGAGGTCTAATCTATAGGTGTCTAAATGTTCACTGACTGCTTTTTCAGTGAGTTGTAGTTTGCTGATTATCCAACGATCTGCTGTTGATAGCTCGTAATCTGTTGCCCCGTTTTGTGCGCAGTCCTGATCTTCACATTGTTGTAAAACGAAGCGCGTTGCATTCCAGATTTTATTGCAAAAGTTGCGATAACCTTCTACGCGGCCCATATCAAATTTAATATCGCGGCCAGTGGATGCCAGTGAGCAAAACGTAAAACGCAGGGCGTCAGTACCGTAAGCTTGAATCCCTTCAGGGAACTCTTTGCGCGTTTGTTTTTCAATTTTCGCGGCATCTTTTGGGTTCATTAGGCCTGTAGTGCGTTTTTGCACTAAGGTTTCCAAGTCGATACCGTCAACAATATCGAGGGGATCCAGCACATTGCCTTTGGATTTTGACATTTTTTGACCTAGGCTATCGCGCACTAAGCCATGCACATAAACCGTTTTGAACGGAATTTGTGGTGAGCCATCCTCATGCTTCACTAAATGCATAGTGAGCATTATCATGCGTGCAACCCAAAAGAAAATAATGTCAAAGCCCGTGACTAATAAATCAGTGGGATGAAATTTTTGCAAAAATTCGGTTTGCTCCGGCCAGCCCAATGTTGAAAAAGTCCACAGCCCCGAACTAAACCAAGTATCTAAAACATCTTCATCTTGATTTAAAATAACCTCTGTGCCGAGGTGATATTTGTTGCGCACTTCCATTTCGCTACGGCCTACATAAACGTTACCGCTGGTGTCATACCACGCTGGAATGCGGTGCCCCCACCACAATTGCCGACTGATGCACCAATCCTGAATGTCGCGCATCCATGAAAAATACATATTTTCATATTGCTTGGGTACGAATTGAATGCGGCCGTCCTCTACTGCTTTTATTGCAGGCTCGGCCAAGGGTTTTGTGCTGACATACCACTGATCGGTTAGCCAAGGCTCAATAATGACACCAGAGCGATCACCGCGAGGAACTTTTAGCGCGTGATCGTCAATCTTTTCTAACAATCCGGCAGATGCAAATGCCGCGACAATTTGTTTGCGGGCTTCGTAACGGTCAAGGCCTGCATAGGCTGCGGGTAAGCCGTTGTCGTCGGTTGTATTTACGCTGCCATCGAAATTAAAAACTTGCGCTCGATGAAGAACAGCTGCATTTCTATCGAGTATGTTGAACAGCGGCAAATTGTGACGCTTGCCAACCTCGTAATCGTTAAAATCATGCGCTGGCGTAATTTTTACGCAGCCGGTTCCAAATTCGCGGTCAACATAATCGTCAGCAATAATAGGGATTAAGCGATTCACTAAGGGCAGTAAAATAAATTTACCAATCAGTGATTGGTAGCGTTCATCCTTAGGGTCCACCGCGACGGCGCTGTCGCCCAGCATGGTTTCAGGGCGTGTTGTTGCAACGACTAAGTAATTTTTACCATCTGTTGCAGTTGCACCATTCGCGAGTGGATAACGCAAATTCCACATAAAACCTTTTTCATCGTGATTTTCTACTTCCAAATCGGAAATGGCGGTGTGCAGTTTTGGGTCCCAATTTACCAAGCGTTTTCCGCGATAAATTAAACCGTCTTCATGCAAGCGCACAAAGGCTTCTTGCACGGCAGTTGACAAGCCTGCATCCATAGTAAAACGTTCACGGCTCCAATCTACGGAGGAGCCTAAACGACGAATTTGGCCTGTAATGGTTCCACCGGATTGTTCTTTCCATTCCCATACTTTTGCGAGAAATTTTTCGCGGCCCAAATCATGGCGGCTTAGGCCCTGAAGCGCGAGTTGGCGCTCAACGACCATTTGCGTGGCAATCCCTGCGTGATCGGTACCCATTTGCCAAAGGGTATCGTCACCTTTCATTCGCCTGTAGCGAATCATGGTGTCCATCACCGTATTATTAAAACCGTGGCCCATATGCAGACTACCGGTTACATTCGGCGGAGGAATCATCATGCAGTAGGGCTTTTGGCCGGTGCCGGACGGTTCAAAATAGCCTCTCTCTTCCCAGGTCTGATACCACTGGCGTTCAATAGTGTTGGGTTGGTAAGTTTTTTCCATGGCAAAATAGGCTCGGTAAAATAGAATCAGTTGTAATAGTTCGTGATGTAACAACTGTTGATAGAATAATGTGTCGACGCATTATATCCATTATGATTTGTTTTAAATACCATTCGCGGTAAAAGTGCGATGCAGTGGGGTGTTCGCGAAAAACTTATGTGTTACATCTGCGTTAAATGGAAAATATTCTTTATAATAGAAATCCTTCTCCTTCATTATTATTATAAATTCGACTATTCATGCAAAATACTATAGTTATTTTTTTGGTGACTTGTTTGGGTCGCCTTCCTCTCTGTGTTGTGCGTTTTCTTGGCCAGTTAGTGGGGCGGTGCGTGTGGTATTTCAAAGGCCGCGATTATGATATTACGCTCAAAAATATACAGCTCTGCTTGCCGGAGCTCAAAAAAAATCAACAACAGCAGTTGGCGCAGGAAAGCCTTGAGGAGACTGCGATGACCGCGGCAGAGGCCTGTATTATTTGGCGTAAGTCTTGGTCTTGGCTGGCAACAAAAATTGTAGTAATCGAAGGCGGCGATGTTTTAACCGCAGAGTTATCTGCCGGTAAAGGCTTGATTGTGTTAGCCCCTCATCTGGGCAATTGGGAGGTGGTTGCGCCCTACTTGGCGAGCCTGGCGCCTTTGACTGCTATGTATAAACCGCTTTCAGTACCGGCATTAGATAAATTAATTTATTCAGGGCGCAGCAAACTCAATATCACTATGGCTCCCACCAACCGCAAAGGAGTCGGCATGTTGTTAAAGGCTTTACAGCAGGGGACGATCGTGGGAGTTTTGCCCGACCAAAATCCTGATAAGAATGCGGGTGGTGAGGCGGCGCTTTTTTTTGGGCATTTGGCAATGACCATGAGTTTAGTGCATGGCTTGATCGGGCGCACGGGTTGCCGGGTGGTTTCGGTTTTTGCGATGCGGGTCAGTGGTGGATTTAAAATTATTACGCTTCCTGCGGCGCCTGAAATTTACAGTGGAGACATTCACGAATCACTGCGCGGTATGAACGCGAGCATCGAAAGCTGCGTGCGTATTGCGCCCGCGCAATATCAGTGGGAATACAATCGGTTTAGAAAGCTCCCTGCCTGTGGTTTAGCTGAGCCAGTACAACGTTGAAAGCTGTTATCCATCTTGCTTACTAGCAGGGCACAAATAAAGAATACTCTTCACTTTAAAACCGTATGAGGCATGGATGCCGATTCGAGCCTACACGGAAGTATTTACGGCGCGTT
>JAYWHF010000342.1:0-3421 GCA_043777855.1 Gammaproteobacteria bacterium
TTTATTAAATCAAGTTGCGCGGCGAAACCACCTAGAACAAATACTGCGATTGGCGTTGGACAATCGTGAGTTAGAGGTTTGGTTTCAGCCGATAGTGACCCCGCACGATGGTGCTGTGGTGAGCATGGAGGCCTTGTCCCGATGGAAGCACGATGGAAACTTTATACCTCCTGATGAATTTATTGCTATTGCCGAGAATTGTGGCCTTATTAACCAACTTGGTTACAACGTGTTGGACTCTGCGTGTGCGGCTCTTGCCCTTTTGCGGGTCACCTACCCCGAGTTAAGCGCAAGCGTTAATGTTTCAGCATTACAGTTTGTTGACGGCAGTTTGGTAAATACAATTAATGAAATTTTGTCCTCACATAATTTGCCAGCCTCTGCGTTGCATCTCGAGCTGACTGAAAGTGCAGTTGCAAATTACGAACAGGATATTTTCCCTGTGATGCAGACGTTAGTGGGTCAGGGTATCCACTTTTATTTGGATGATTTTGGTACGGGCTACTCATCACTAGATCGGTTGCGAGAGTTACCGTTTAATACACTAAAAATAGATCGTAGCTTCGTGACGCCATTGCGTAACGGGGACGATGTTATGGTGCGAAACATCATTAGAATGAGTCAAGACCTTGGTATGAATGTTGTAGCTGAAGGTGTTGAAACTGAAGAAGAATTGCGTCATCTATTGTTGTTAGGCTGCACCCAAATTCAAGGTTATTTATTTGCTAAGCCTATGCCGCTGTCGAGCCTATTGAATTGGTTTGCAGAGCATAATGATTCTTTACAGTATCCGCGAAAAAAAGTGGGCCTATAGTCTGCGTTAATTTCCTTTTTTTGCCTCGCGCGTTTTCTTTCGCGCGATCCACTTCCTCCTAACATTGAGTTGCCAAACTTGGCTAGAAACTAAGTATCCAACAGTGGCAATAGAGAGAGACCCTACTATCGATCCAACCAAATAGGGTTTCCAAATAAGCGCGAATTCATGGCTAAGCCAATCCCATGAAAACTCTAGTGTCGCAACCGGATCAGTATGTAAAATTACCAGCCCCAAGCGATAAGACTCATACATAATAATCGGGTAAGTAATTGGGTTTCCAATCCACACAGTAGCAACTATAAGCGGTAAATTACAGCGCACCAATAACGCTATAATCGCCGCTACAGGAGTATGAATAGGTAAGGGCGGTGATAAGCCGATGAGTATGCCCCAAAAAAAAGCAAGTGACACTGAGCGGCGATTGAGATGAAAAAGATTAGGGTCATGAATAAGCTTACCCAAAAAACGCAGGGACTTATTGTTTCTGATCGCGTCTGGGCTGGGAATAAATTTTTTCAATAAAAACTCTGACATGTAAAACTCAAATTTTTTGGTGGTTGCGAAGGCTTCTTGCCTCAGGGGCGGGTGGCGGATTGCAACGTCGCTGCGTGCGCGGCATCTGTTAGATAACTAAGGTAACTAAGGTCTACGGTCTAAGGTACTAAGGTACTAAGGTAACGTTAAGTCGATAAAGTTAAGCCGATAGCGCTAGTCGACTGCAAAAGCAATTTGCTATTCGGACTTGCCAGCCTTGTTGGTGTTGTCGGTGTTGTCGGCATGTAAACCGCATTCTTTTTTCGTCGCCTCTTCCCACCACCACCGTCCCTCACGTTCATGTTGATTGGGGCCTATGGCTCGTGTACACGGTTCGCAGCCGATCGAGAGGTAACCGCTGTTATGTAGCTCGTTGTAGGGGATCTCGCACAGGCGAATATAGTCCCACACCTCTTTGGAGCTCCAGTTCGCGAGCGGATTGAATTTTGTGAGTAAGCTATTTTTTCGGGCGAATAGTTTATCGTTTTGAATGACCGGTATTTCAGCGCGAGTCGGGCTTTGATCTTTGCGTTGCCCGGTAATCCAGGCATCAACGGCAGCGAGTTTTTTGCGCAGTGGCTCAATTTTTCGAATACCGCAGCATTCTTTATGGTCGTCCTCATAAAAACTAAACAAACCTTTTTCGGTAACAAATTTTCTGAGAGTATCGCCGTCCGGTGAAATAACCTCTATTGAAATTCCGTAGTGCTTGCGAACTTTTTCTATATAGCGATAAGTTTCCGGATGAAGTCTGCCAGTGTCTAAACAAAACACATTAACATCGGGACGATAATGGCGCGCCATTTCAATCAGTACTACATCTTCAGCGCCGCTGAAAGAAATGGCGATATTCTCAAATTCTTTTAAAGCGTGCTTAATTATTTTTTGTGGTGACTGTACTTGAAGTTGTTGTTCCAAATCGACGAGATTAATAGTTGGGTTCATAGTGATGCTTCTATCGCTGATAAAACGTGTTGGCGCAGAATAGCAGAACCTTTATTCAACTACACTGCGCCTCTAAAAATTGATTCTGAGTAATATTACGCCAGTATGAAATTATTATTAAATAAAGCCAAATTCAAGGAATAACAATTTGTCGTTATTAACCATCTTTGCTATATTCACCAACAATTTAAAGGATGTGACGCACATCGGTTAACTTTCACACCGTTTGCGCACTTTGTGTTCTTTTGCCGTCAATTAGGGTGATCCTCTTGCCATTACCCCCAGAAAACATAACAGATTTTTGGTCGCTCGCTGCCTTCATTGGTGGGGTAATTTTTCTCTTGGCGTTCATGCTTGGTATACCTTGGTTGTTGGGAGGTAGGGCGTGGGGTAGAGCCAAAAATGATCCTTTCGAGTCTGGTGTTGTTTCTCAAGGCGGTGCTCGGTTAAGGCTTTCTGCAAAATTTTATTTGGTGGCGATGTTCTTCGTTATATTCGACGTTGAAGCGCTTTACCTCTATGCGTGGGCGGTTTCAATACGCGAAGTCGGCTGGGTCGGTTTTTCTGAAGCGGTTCTGTTTATTCTTATTTTGTTGGCCGGTTTGTTTTATCTCGTGCGCATTGGCGGTCTCGATTGGGCGCCTGAACAGCGTCGCCGTCGCGCAGCTCAGCAAGAGGCGGCCCGAAATAACAGCGCCGTTCCAAAAGTGGAGCAGAGCAAATGAGGTTCTTTGAATGAAATACACCCTTACTCGCGCCAATCCAAATAGCCCCGGTGGTGTTTATCCAATGCAGCAACAGGAAACTGTGGCCGACCCATTGGAAGACGAAGTTCACAAAACTGTCTTCATGGGGCGCCTTGAGGACATGTTGCACAGCGTGGTCAATTGGGGGCGTTCAAATTCACTCTGGCCCTACAACTTCGGCTTGTCTTGCTGTTATGTAGAGATGGCTACAGCCTTCACGTCGCCACATGATTTGGCGCGATTTGGTGCTGAAGTGATTCGTGCATCGCCGCGTCAGGCTGATTTAATGGTAGTTGCAGGTACCTGCTTTATAAAAATGGCGCCCGTCGTACAGCGTCTTTACGAACAAATGTTAGAGCCCAAATGGGTGATTTCCATG